>JBDTQZ010000521.1:0-2724 GCA_039931935.1 Burkholderiaceae bacterium
AAGTTTCCCGGCCTTCACTTTCTTGTCGTAGAACATTGCATCGAACACTTTCTGGTGGAAGACGCGAAAACAGCGCGTGCTTTCTTAAAGCGGCTCGGCCATCCGAAATCGCTGCGTGAACTTTCAATCGTTGAAATCGGCCACGCGCCGCCGGACTCTGACATTGCTGCGTGGCTCGCGCCGCTGCGCGCCGGCGCCGACATCGCGCTGCTGTCGGAGGCCGGGTGCCCCGCGATTGCAGACCCCGGTGCGACACTCGTTGCGGCCGCTCATCGCAACGGATGGAAAGTGCAGCCGCTGGTGGGCCCGTCGTCGATCATCCTTGCGCTGATGACGAGCGGCCTTGACGGTCAGCACTTTCGTTTTGTCGGTTACCTGCCGATCGCCGCCGACGAGCGCGCAGCGACAATACGGGCGCTGGAATCCAAAGCGAAAGACGAGACGCAGATTTTTATCGAAACCCCCTACCGGAACATCGCGCTGTTTGAGGCCCTGCTGCAACATTGCCGCCCGACGACGCGGCTCGCTGTGGCGGTCGATCTGACCGGCAATGCGGAATTCGTCCGACAGTGGACGGTCGAGCAATGGCGGACGCAGACTTCAGCCGCTCGTGCCTCGCTTTCCAAACAACCTGCGGTGTTCTGTTTGCTTGCCTAGGTTGCTTTCCGAGGCGGCTCTGCGTAACCGTCGGGCTGCCAGAGCACGCGGCCCTCGTGTTCGATGACCTTCAATGCACGCAGGCCCCCGAAGCCAGCACAGGCGCCGCCGCGGCAGCCGCCAGTTGCAGGATCGTAAAACGCGCCGTGCGTCGAACACAACAAATGCTCCGCGTCGAAATCGAAAAACATCCCTGGCTGCCAGTCGAGCTCCATTGCGACATGCGCGCACCGATTTAGGTAGGCAAACGCGCGACCGCCATAGCGGATGGCAAACGCAGGGGCGTTGCGCCCTCCGATGTCGACCTCAAAGCGAACGCCCTGGCCGCCATTCAGCAGGGCTGTCGACGCGCAAATGTCAATTAACGATTTGCTGTCAGCCACGTGTGCAGCTCCGGCACTGAATTGACCAAAGCAAGCGCGGCGTGCGGCGTTAGGTGGGCGTGCAAATGCGCGCCATACGTCACTCCGACGCTGTGAACGCCGGCCGCCGCCGCCATCTGCAGGTCGTGCGTCGTGTCACCGATCATCAGCATCCGCTGCGGCTGAACGTTAAGCTCGCTCGCAAGGTCTAGAAGCATTGCCGGGTGTGGCTTCGATTGCGATTCGTCGGCACAGCGCGAAGCGGCGAAAAGCCGTCCCAACCCGGTGGACTCGAACGCGCGAGCCAGTCCACGCCGTGTCTTGCCCGTTGCGACAGCCAGCGGCACACCCCCTGAGGCGAGCTCATCGAGCATCGCTCGGATCCCTTCAAACAACACGATTTCCGGCTCGCCAGCCAGGTAGTGGTGGCGGTAGCGTGCCGAGAATTCTTCTGCGCGCTCTGTCGCCAGCCCGGGAACCGCGTGCGACAAAGCATCAAGCAATCCCAAGCCGATCACATGACTCGCTTGTTCCACCGTCGGAACGGCAAGCCCAAGATCGGCGGCGGCACTGGACGGTGCCGGCCCGTGTCGAACTGGCCACCAAACTGCGACACGAATCGCGACGGAACACCATTCACCCCGCACTGATGGATGCCTGCCTGCATGTTGTGTTCGCGGAGGTCCATCGCTCCGGCGATCCGCAGCGTGTCTTTTTACCCTATCGCATCGACCGCGTCCGATTTTACCGTCAACCCACCGAAAGCGTCTGGGCGCACGTGCTGGTTACTCATCGTGACGAACAGTTGCTGATTTTGGACACGGTGATTTTCGATGACGTCGGCGAAATTGTGGCCGAACTCCGCGGCCTGACCTGCAAGCGACTCTCCGGGGCGGGATCGCAATCGTCGGACGGAATATACGAGGGTTGTTACGAGTACCGCTGGATGCTGGCAACTCGCGAGGCGAACCTACACGGTCGCATCTTCGACTATAAGACGGTCGTACTGATCGCCGACGCCTCGGGTGTTGCGTCCGAACTGGCCACGCGATTGGCGGTCGATGGCATTCAGCCGTTGATCATTCTCTCGGGCGACACGCGGGGACTGGACGAACTGCTGGCGGACGTCCCCATGTTCCAGTGACCGTGATCGATCTGAGCGCCGCGGTGATGTCGAGCGAAGTCGATTCTCTCCACCATGAATTGCTGCACAGCCGCCGCGATCGGGACGAATCGGAAATCGCCCTGCGCGGCAACCAGCGCTACGTACGCCAGTTGGTTCCCGTGGATCGGGATTCCGCCGAACAAGGCGCAAGCTCCGAAGAAGCGGGCTGCGGCGGTGCTTACCGAGCCGATGTGAGTACGCCTGGGGCACTCGACCAGATCGCCTTCCGCCGCCTTCCGCCTGTCGTTCTTGGTGAAGATGAAGTGGAAATCGCGGTGCAGGCGGCGGCCTTGAATTTCAAAGACATCATGAATGCGATGGCCCTCTTGCCGGAGGAAGCTGTCGCCGGCGGACTGACGGGACAGCGTCTTGGTTTGGAAGTCGCGGGGCGTGTCCTCCGCACGGGGCCTTTGGTCAAGCATGTCGAAGTAGGCGATGACGTGATTGCACGCGTCTCCGAGGGTTTCTGTGGCCGAGTGACGACTCGCGCGAAATACGTCTTCCGCCGGCCGCAGCGGTTGTCACCGCTTCAAGGCGCTG
>JBDTQZ010000522.1:0-2722 GCA_039931935.1 Burkholderiaceae bacterium
CTGCCGCAGTAACGACGAAAAAGTCCTCAGGCAAGGCAAAAAGAGCGGGCTCCGGCACGTAGCTGCAATGAAAATCACCGTAGTGGCGGTGGGCCAGCGGCAGCCGTCGTGGGCCGAGGCAGCGGTCAATGAGTATCTCTCCCGTCTCCCCGCCGAATTCAAAGTGGAGTGCAAGTTGGTCAAAGCTGAGCCCCGTAGCGGCAACGTTCCCCTCACGCGCTTGCTGAGCGCCGAGGCGGCTCGCATTCGCGCCGCGGTGCCCCGTGGCGCGTGGCTGATTGCGCTCGATGAGCGCGGCAAGGACTGGACGACACAGCACTTGGCCGATCAGCTCCAGCACTGGCGTGATTCCGCCGACGATGTTGTCTTTGCGATCGGCGGCGCGGACGGTCTCGAGGGCGATCTGAAGCAAGAGGCTCGCACGCTGCTGCGCCTTTCAAGCATGACGCTACCTCACGCACTTGCCAGGGTGGTGCTCGCCGAGCAGCTGTATCGCGCCTCTTCGCTGCTGGCGGGTCATCCGTACCACCGGGCCTAGTGGAGGTTATCTCCGGATGCCGGGCGCTCTCTATCTCGCATCACGCAGCCCACGCAGGCGCGAGCTACTAAAGCAAATCGGAATTAAGTTCGATCCACTGCTGTTGCGGCTCGCAAACCCACGCGGGCCCGATGTCGATGAATCACAGCACAATGGCGAGTCGTGCGCTGACTACGTCGAACGTACCGCGCGCGAGAAGGCGGCGTTCGGACTTGACGTATTGCGGATGCGATCGATGCTGTATCGGCCGGTGCTGTCGGCTGACACCATCGTCATCGTGGATGGCGGCGTTCTTGCCAAACCTGCAAACGTCGAACAGGCACGCGAATTCATGCGCAAAATGTCGGGGCGTACACACGAGGTCCGTACCGCCGTCGCGCTCGCAATGGAAGGTTCGTTGACCACCGCGACTTCGCTTTCGCAGGTCAGTTTGCGCGTGTTGTCAAAGGACGAGATCGAGCGCTACTGCGCGACTTCCGAGCCCTATGACAAAGCGGGCGGCTACGCCATCCAGGGGCTCGCGTCGATCTTTATCGAGCGCCTGGAAGGCAGCTATTCAGGAGTAATGGGCCTGCCGCTGTTCGAAACTGCGCAACTGCTTTCTAACGCGGGGCTGAAAGTGCTGTGAGGTGAATGAACGGCTCGCCGTGTTCAAAGCGAGCCGTTCCAGCCTGAAGACCTACTTCTTCATCTTTTCCTTATCCATCATTTGCTTGCATTTGGTGTCTTTGGTCGCGTCTTTCATCTTGGCGTCTTTCGCTGCTGCCGCCGTGTAGTCCTTGCATTCCTGCATCGTCATCTCTTTGGGTTTTGGTGCGTCCTTCATCTGGGCGCCGACGCTGGCTGCAGCAAGGCCTAGGCAGCAGGCGATTGATACGGAAGCTAGGGTCTTCATGCGTTGTCTCCTGGTCGTTGGTTGAATGCAGTTGGCGCCCCAACGCGAGCGCCGGGCCGGTCACATGCAGCGCAAGCATAACCTTATGCGCTCTCTGAATTCAAGCGCGGACGCCTAGGGGTCGCCCTAAGTGCCTGCGATACCATCGACACCACGCATGGAAGACATCCTGATCAACATCACGCCGCAGGAGACACGCGTGGCCGTCTTGCTCGCCGGCGTTGTGCAGGAGCTGCACATTGAGCGCAGCGCTGCGCGTGGCATTGTCGGCAACATTTACCTCGGGAAAGTCGTGCGCGTGTTGCCCGGCATGCAATCGGCGTTCGTCGACATCGGACTCGAGCGCGCGGCGTTCTTGCATGTGGCCGATATCTGGGAGTTTCGGCAGGTCGCGCCGGAAAAGCCGTTGCCGATCGAGCGTCTGATTCACGAAGGCGAGACGCTGCTCGTGCAGGTGGTCAAGGATCCGATCGGCAGCAAGGGCGCGCGCCTGTCGACGCAGGTCAGCATCGCGGGCCGCATGCTGGTCTATCTGCCGCAGGATCCGCATATCGGCATCTCGCAGCGCATCGAAAACGAGGAAGAGCGCACGCAATTGCGCGAGATGCTGCAGCGTCTGGTGCCGCCCGACGAGCGCGGCGGCTACATTATTCGCACCAGCGCGGAAGACGCCACCGAAACAGACCTCACTTGCGACTTGGAGTACTTCCGCGTGCTTTGGCAGCGCATACAGGAGCGTCGCGCCGAAAGTGTTGCTCCCGCAGTTCTGTACCAGGAGCTATGGCTGGCGCAACGCATCCTGCGTGACGTGACGACCGAAGCGACCGCCTCCGTCCAAATCGATTCGCGGGAGAACTTCGTCAAGCTGGAACAGTTCGCGCGTCAGTTCGTGCCGCGCGTCGAAGCAAAACTGAGTCACTACACCGGCGAGCACCCGCTATTCGATCTGCACTCGATCGACGCCGAGATCGAGCGGGCGCTGGCGCGCAGAGTAGAACTGAAATCGGGCGGCTATCTGATCATCGACCAGACCGAAGCGATGACGACCGTCGACGTGAATACCGGCGGCTTTGTTGGTACGCGAAATTTCGACGACACGATCTATAAGACAAATCTCGAGGCTGCGCATGCGATTGCGCGCCAGTTGAGGCTGCGCAATCTCGGCGGCATCATCATCGTCGACTTCATCGACATGATGAGCGCCGATCACCAGGACGCCGTGCTCGCAGAGTTCAAGAAAGCGCTCGCACGCGACCGTACGCGCATGACGGTGAGCGGCTTCACCCAGC
>JBDTQZ010000523.1:0-2722 GCA_039931935.1 Burkholderiaceae bacterium
GGCGCCGCGCCGCATGCGGATCGCTAAACCTGAACTGCGCTGGATGGATTTCCATCTTCAACCTCCGAGAAAGAAACGTGCGCGCCGGCGTACTCAGCCCAATCCCGCGCTTTCGAACCTACTGTGCGCAGACAACCAGTCGCAACTCCATTGTTCCACGACTTGGGCCTTGGACCGGTCCGACAACGTGTGATCGGCTCCGTCCAGTTCCTTGCGCAGCAAACGAGGGTGTGCAAGTGCGCGCTTCCATGCGGAATCGACGCTGGCGTACTCGACGAACTCCTTTGCCGTGTAGTCGTCGCCGCTCAGGATGAGAAGGATGTTGCCGCCAAAACCGTTCCAGCCCGACGCCATGCGCGCCTGAAACCGTCGATCTACCGGATCCTGCCTGGCGCCGGATGTCGCCGACTTGAGAGTCTTCAGCAATCCGCCGAGCGCCGTCAAGGCCACCTTACCGGTTGCCAGCTTGATCCAAAAATCCAATTCCGTCAGCCGCCTGCCATAGTAGTGCTTGACGTGCGTGCGCGCGAGCGTTGCCTCGGACCTCACCCACGGATTCAGAAGCATCAGGCCGGTGACCCTGGTGTCGTGTGTCTGGTCGCAGTACAACAGCGCGGCAGAGGCCGCGTCGCAAAGGCCGCATAGCACGATCCGGTGCAGCGACGGCACGGCGCGCTGGAGCGCGTCGATCGCGGCGCCGATGTCCTCGCTCACATCAGAGAAGTCGCGCCGATCGCCACTGCTGTCGCCCATGCCTCGGTAGTCAAAGCGCAGCACCGCGTGCCCGGCAATCGCGAGCGCACGCGCTAGGGTGACGAATTGCCGATGGCTGCCAGCCCGATATTGCGGACCACCCACGACGATCACCAGGCCGCAATCGGACTGCGCCGGGGGGCGCGAAACGATGCCGACGAGGGTCTCGCCCGCGCAGTCGAACAGCACCGCGTCTTCCGCAACTTGATGGGCAAGTGCTGCGCTCATGGTGCAAGCGCCGATGTGGCCGCCGCGGCCGCTGCCAGCGCCGCCAGCGTTGCATCGATCAGCGACGGGGCCTCCTCGATTTCGGTCGTTTGCCAGAACGCCGGGCCGACGACGACTTGGGCATCGACGTCGAAACCGGAATCGCGCCAGCGTTGAAGCGCGTTGGTCGATGCTGGCGACAGCCCGGCGTCGTCGCGACTGGATACCTCGAACCACCGGACCTGGCCCCGTGCGCCGCTGCCGGACGGCGGCACGAGCACCGCCTGCTCGAGGCCTGCGACGAGTTGCGGCGCCACGCGATAACCCGCGACGTCGACCGACTCGCCGCGCTTGAGTTGCTCGCGCAAACCCTCGACCACGCCCTTGGCGTTGCCGCCGATCATTTCGCTCGCTGCCTTGAGCCTTAGAAACTGCTGAATCAACGGTTTGCCAGAACCAGGCGGTTGCCAAAAAAGGAAGTTCGACACTTCCTCGATTCGCTCGGCCGCCTGCGTTGCCAACAGGCAGCCGGCGCGCAGGCCCCATAGCCAGAGCGGACCGTCCGCCCGATCGCGGAGCCAGCGGTGGGCCTGGAGCGCGTCTTCGACCCACCCGGACCAGCGCGCGTCACCGGTGTCGCCCGAACTGTCTCCGCAGCCCTGCAGGTCGATTTGCAGCACCGAGAAACCAGCGCCGGCCAACTGGCGCGCCTGAAGCGCCACCATTCGCCTCGACTTGTTCATTTCTTCGGCAAAGGGATGGATGTACAGCACGCGGCCTCTCGCTTTCCCTCGAGCAGGGTGAAACAGGCAGAAACGCTGGCCGGATTCCAAAGCGAGAAAGAATGCCTGCATCTGCGCTGGCGCACCGGAACTGGTCATGCCGCGCGCCTCGGATTCCAGATGAAGCGCGATCGATCAACCGGCCGCGGCAACGGCCAACGTCCTGGCTTCTCGCTGCTGGCGACGTTTTTCTGCCATTGTCTTGACCAATGGCCATCGATATAGCGTGAAATGAAACAATGAGCGCTTGTTGGACGTCCATCTGGTGTGCCATTCCATCACCCGGCCAAAATACTCAAGTCTGTCTATTTGGCCTTCCTTGAACAGGTGCTGCAATAGGTCCTGACTGAGGAGGAATGCCGGAGAAAAAACCTTGATCGATTCGTCGTAGGTCGTCTTGAGCATGACCAGAGTTCTATTTCTCCTCAGACACAAACTCATTGCCACGGTGCGATCGGCGAAGAGGTATTCGTAGATGACCGCTTCGCCTCGGCCAGCCGCTTGTTCAAGCAGCTCATGATAAAACTTGCCTTGCGCATTGTCGGGGTGGATCGAAGTGCCTTGACTTGCCTTCCATCCCGAGCTCTCGAGAACGCCATAGCGCTGGACTGCGGCTCCAATGTCAGCAGGTTTTGTCAAAATACTCATCCGCGCATCGATACCGTCGGCCAGCAGCTTGTTTCTCTGCTTTCGCATGTTTTGGCGCAAATTTTTGCCGCGCTGGTTCCAGTACTTTTCAAAATCACTCTCGATGTCCACCCACGCCGTCTCAATGTATTCGCTGTTGCCGGATCGGTCGGAGCCGATAGGACTTTCCCCCAACAGCGGATCGATCTGGGTGATCGACACGGCAAGCCAGAATCCGGGAATCTCCGCAGCGAGTGATTCGGTCAACTGCGGCAAGTGCAGATTCCGATCGGCGACCCAGGCGCCCAGTGGCAGTTGCGAGGGCTGAAATGTCCACCATCTGAATTTCGTTG
>JBDTQZ010000524.1:0-2718 GCA_039931935.1 Burkholderiaceae bacterium
CTCGGTGCCCGGCTCGAAGGGCGGCTGGCTGCTCGTCAAGGACGCGGTCAAGGTTCCCGGCCACAAGGACGCGCCGTGCGCCGATCTCGACGGCCTACCTGAGGCTAGCTTCCGGCAGCTTCACGCGTGGCGTGCACTGGCGGCGATCTTGCTGACGAATGAGGGCAATTGGCGCACAAGATTCAGCAAGCTGGACGGCTTCCCGTCATTTGCCGCTGCCGCTCCGTTCAAGCAGCGCATCGCTATGCTGATCGACGCGCTGCGATCAAACGAATCGCTTCGACAGGCGTTACATGAGTTGCGTAGCCTGCCTGCGCCGCATTTCACGTTGGCTCAATGGGAAGTGCTCGAGTCGATCGTGGCCCTGCTGCCGCGCGCCGCTGCCGAACTGATGCTGGCGTTCGCTGATGCAGGCGAGAGCGACTTCGTACAAGTAACGCGGGCAGCGGTCGACGCGTTCGGTGAGGATGACGCGGCAGGCGATATCGCGCACACCATCGACGCGCGCATTCGCCATCTGTTGATCGACGAGTTTCAGGATACGTCGATCACACAGTACGAACTGATTGAACGGCTGGTCGACGACTGGCGGACGGGCGACGGGCGAACTGTATTCATCGTCGGTGACCCGATGCAGTCGATTTACCGCTTCCGCGAAGCTGAGGTTGGATTATTTTTGCGCGCATGGAACAGCGGTGTCGCGTCCTTGCCGTTGCATCGCTTGCAGCTGACGCGCAATTTCCGATCGCGTAAACGGCTGGTCGAATGGGCGAATTCCGCCTTTGCTCGCGTGTTGCCCAGCGGGAGTGATATCGCGAGTGGAAGCGTCGCGTTCGAGCCATCCGTTGCAGATCAGGTGTCAGATCCAGCGGAGCTTCAAGCGGCGACATTCAACGCGCTGATCGACGGCTCGCCTGTCGACGAAGCCAAGCGCGTTGTAGAGCTCGTGCGGTGTATTCAGGCAGATGACCCAGCAGCATCGATCGCATTGCTTGTACGCGCGCGAACCCACCTGGCGCAGATCGTGCCGGCGCTTCGGGAAGCAGGACTGCGGTTTACCGCGGTCGAACTTGAGCTTCTGCTGGCGCGACCGTTGATTGGCGACTTGCTCGCGCTGACGCGTGCGCTCGAGCATCGCGCCGACAGAGTTGCGTGGCTCGCTGTGCTGCGGGCGCCGTGGTGCGGCTTGACATTGACCGACCTGGTTGCCCTGGTCGAAGGGTCGGTCGGTACGACAATCTGGCAATTGATGGGCGATGCCTCGCGTCGATCCGAACTGTCAGCAGACGGGCAACAGCGGTTGGCGCGTGCGGTACCGGTACTCGCGCGTGCTCTTGGGCTGCGTGGTCGAAGTGCGGTCGCGGAGCGAGTCCGCGAGACGTGGTGGCTGTTGGGCGGCCCAGCGTGCGTATCAAATGCGGCCGATCGAGCCGATGCGCAGTCTTTCTTCAATCACCTGGTGCTACACGAAGAGCGCAGCCGCGGAGTCCCAGACATCGCCGCGTTCGAGGCATCGCTGGTGCGGCTGTATGCGGCGCCGGATTCGATGGCGAGCCGCGGACTTCAAGTGATGACGATTCACAAGGCAAAGGGACTCGAGTTCGACTATGTGATTGTTCCTGGGCTGGATCGGGTCACCGGCACAGATGATGCGCAGCTGATGCAATGGCTCGAGCGGCCCACCTACTCCGGCGACTCGCGCGGTCCTGGTGAGCTGCTGCTGAGTCCCATCTATCCGCCCGATGCCGACAAAAAAGCTGATTCGATCTACTGCTGGATCGAGCGATTGCAGCAGCAGCGCCAGATGTACGAAGACGAGCGTCTGCTGTATGTGGCTGCGACGCGCGCGCGTAAACAGCTGCAATGGCTGGCGTGTCTTCCGACCGCCGATGGCGATCTTCTTGTTCCGCGCGAGAACTCGCTGCTGCAAAGGTTGTGGCCAGCGGTGGAAGACGAGTGCAGGCGTGCGCTCTCTGAACGCGCAATCGACCCAATCGGCATCGCTGCACGCCCAATGGCTACAACGTATGACCAATCGCTGCGCAGATTGCCTGCCGATTGGCAATTTCCGAGGGCCCCCGCTGCGGTCGCCTGGCAGGACGACGCGCCTGCAGTCGTGGTGCAGGCGATCGAGTTTTCGTGGGCTGGCGAGACGGCTCGTCGCATCGGAACGGTCGTGCATCGCTGGCTGCAGCGCATCGGAGACGATGCGTTAAACGGCTGGGACGCCGAACGTGTGCGTGCCATCGCGCCACACATCCAGCGTGAGCTTGCAGCAACAGGAATCGGCGGTGACGAACTGAAAGCCGCGTGCACACGCGTTGCGCAAGCACTGACAAGCGCCCTGTCCGAACCGCGCGCTCGGTGGGTACTCGGACCGCACGAAGGCGCACGGAGCGAGCTCCGATTGACGCTGCGCACGGAAGGCGCAGCGAAACGCATCGTGCTCGACCGCACATTCGTCGATGACCAAGGCGTGCGCTGGATCGTCGACTACAAGACCGGCACGCACGAAGGTGCCGATGTCGAAGGTTTTCTAGATCGCGAACGTCTACGCTATACGGACCAATTGGAGCTGTACGCGCAAGCCCTCGGCGGCGCAGCTCAACTCGGACTTTACTTCCCGCTGATAAACGGGTGGCGCGAGTGGAAAAGCAAGAACGGCGAGGGATAAAGGGGAGTTCCAAGAGGGGCACAGCCCCTCTTGCATATTCAAAT
>JBDTQZ010000525.1:0-2714 GCA_039931935.1 Burkholderiaceae bacterium
CCTAACGAAGCTGTAGAAAAACCATGGTGAGATATTGCTCTCGAGACGGCTTGACAGCAAGATGCTGTTAGAAGACGGGCTATCGAGGCGAGCATGGCACGGTACAAACTGATCGATTCGAACCCAAGGCTGCTGCCGGTGGATCTGGCGGCACAACTGACACTCGGCACGTTTGAGCACGCGCTGAACCAGTTGATCGATCAGGAGCTGGATTTATCGGCTTTTGACTCACGCTATCGCAATGATGCCACGGGTGCGGCGGCGTATGCCCCGGCAGTGTTGCTCAAGGCGGTGCTGTTCGGCTATTCGCGCGGGCTGCTCAGCAGTCGATCGATTGAACGGGCGTGCCGCGAAAATGTCGTCTTTATCGCCCTCACGGGCGACGCCGCGCCGCACTTCACGACGCTGGCAGCCTTTGTCAGCGCAGCGGGTGATGAGATCGCACAGCTGTTCGCTCAGGTGCTGTATCTCTGTGATCGGCAGGGACTAATCGGCCGAGAGATGTTCGCCATCGATGGCGTGAAGTTGCCGGCCAATGCCAGCAAAGCGCGCAGTGGAACCCGTGCCGACTATGAGCGCGAGGCCAGTCGGCTGGAAGCGGCGGTGACCCGGATGCTCGCACAGCATCGAGTGAACGATGCGCACGCACGTGAGGCCCAAACCGACGCAGCGCGCAAAGTCGAGCATTTGCAGAACGAAGCGGCGCAGCTGCGCCAATGGCTACGCGAGCACCCGCGCGATCGGGCCGGCTCGCGGGGCAGCATTCGGCAAAGCAACCGCACCGATCCTGAGAGCGCCAAGATGGCAACCGCCAAAGGAGTCATTCAAGGATACATCGGCGTCGCCGCCGTGGATGCCCGGCATCAGGTCATTCTCGAAGCGCAGGCACATGGCAGTGGAGGTGAACAGGAGTTACTGCTGCCCACGGTGGCAGCCATCAAGCCTCTGTTAGGACCGTGCACCGTGATCAGTGCCGATGCGGGCTACCATAGCGAAGCGAACCTGCAGTCGCTCGAGTCCGAGCAGATCGCAGCACTGATCGCTGACACCGCGATGCGCACGCGCGATGAGCGCTTCGCTGATCAGGCTCGCCACAAGAGCAGGCCCGATCCGCTGCACAACAAAAGCAAGACAGTGAAGAAGTCCGAGCAATTTGGTCCCGAGGCGTTCCGATACGATCCCGTAGCCAAGACCTGCATCTGCCCGGCAGGCAAATCCCTGTATCGCAATGGCGGTCACGTCATCGTACGCGGGCTCGCGGGAGTCAAGTTCCGTGGCGCACTGCGCGATTGCGGTGGCTGCGCGCTGCGCACCCAATGCCTGCGCAAGCCTGCCGTTAGCCAGACTCGCCAGGTCGTGTTCTTTCAGGGCAAAGATCCCAGCACCAAAGAGTCCGCAACCGATCGTATGAGGCGGCGGATTGACAGCCCGGCGGGACGCGCAGGTTATGCGCGGCGACTCGGCATTGTCGAGCCGGTGTTTGCCAACTTACGGCATAACAAACGACTGACGCGCTTCACCTTGCGCGGACGGCGCAAGGTCGATCGGCAGTGGAAGCTCTACTGCCTGGTGCATAACATCGAGAAGCTCACCAATCATCGAAAAAGAGCATGAAATGACGCACTAACAAAAGATCAACAGAGCCAAACTCGCTACCGCATCACCGATCGCGCGTCGCCGTGTTACCCACCCGACTCGTATCGGTATCAATCACCGCGCCCTAAAACCAGTTTTTCTACAGCTTCAACGCTCGCGTTGAGCGGCCGCACGATGCCGCCCGCTGCGCGCCGCGAGCGTAAAATCTCTCCCCACGCGAGCGGCGTGTCGATGGCCTTTCACGGACCGCTCGAACGCGTAGTTAGGCCATATGCTCAGTTAGCGGAATGTTTATGCCCGAATGTCGCTCAACGTTGTAGGCAAGACCACCACCGAACTTATAGTCGTCAAGGTGGGATCTTAAGTCTGCAACATCAGATTCGTAGAGGGTGAAGCGATATTTCTTGGTGTAGGACGCTGAGCCAGGCTCAGCATGCACTTGTAGTTCCACCACATATTCACCGGGGAGCCAGACGAATAGCTTCTCAAACAACTCGAGAAACGGCCTAACCAAGAAGCTGTTAGCTGCGACAGCGTTATTGTCGTCTTGCGGCCTTTCCCGCAGCTTTTGTCGAATGTCGGAATCGAGCGCGGATAGCCGCTCTCTAAAGTATTTGTCGGTCAGGCGATCAAATACGTTAAGAAATGCAACGCTGTGTGCCCACGTCTCTCCAGGCTTAAGCGTAAACGGAACGAATAGAACAGATGACGTCGATGACGGTGTTTCGAAGTAATTCTGCGCGGGAAGAGATAGCAGGGGCTTCCCATCACGTGCGATGTTTAACACCAAGCCCTTCACTCTTAGTTCGCGACCACCAGTGTTGCGAATGCTGACAACCATGCTGGCATTCGGATTGCCAACCTTGTGCGTGACGCCAATGCGGCTGTGAACCTCAACCTCAAGGCGTTTCGGGCGAAACAGTAAGTGAAGAGGCGGCAACTGTGACAGAACGATGGCAACCAGCGCCAGGACTGCTGCCCAGAACGTCCAGTCAAGGAAGAGCGGTGTGACTTGCAGTGACATCTACTTCCTCATGTGGCCTAACTATTACTTGGGCGTGAGAGTTGGGCGTCGGAATTGTCGTCTAATTCCATGAGCAGAGTTCTGCGACAAAAAT
>JBDTQZ010000526.1:0-2710 GCA_039931935.1 Burkholderiaceae bacterium
CCGGCGTTGCAACGCCCGTTCGAATTCGGAGTCGATGTCGTGATTCATTCAGCAACCAAGTATCTAGACGGACAGGGCCGGGTGCTCGGCGGCGCCGTCCTCGGATCCAGGGCGTTTATTCGTGATCAGTTGTTGCCGGTACTCCGCAGTAGCGGGCCGAGCCTCTCGCCGTTCAACGCTTGGGTGCTCCTCAAAGGACTTGAAACGCTTGCAATACGTATGCGTGCGCAAAGCACATCCGCCCAGGAGCTGGCCGAATGGCTAGAGGGTCGGCCCGAGGTCTCGCGTGTGCACTTTCCAGGATTGCAATCGCACCCTCAAGCGGCGCTGGCTCGCCAACAACAGTCGCAAGCGGGTGCGGTCGTCGCATTCGAGGTCAAAACCGAGAACGGGGACGCGCAGCTGCAACGTGCCCAAGCGTGGCGCGTGATCGATTCGGTGCGCACTATGTCAATCACGGCAAATCTAGGCGATACCCGGTCGACCATTACGCATCCGGCGACGACGACACACGGCCGGATTACGTCGACCGATCGCGAGCGCGCCGGGATCACCGAGGCTCTGATCCGCATCGCGGTTGGCCTCGAATCTGTTGCGGATTTGAAGCGCGATCTCGCACAGGCGCTGACGCGCCCCTGAATTGCTCATGGGCAAGGTCTTCCTTGGGACTCGGTGGCGCCCATTGACCATCCAGGACGGTGGCCGTACAATTCCTGACCAATTTAATCGGGAATTTTTGAAGCCAGTCCAGGTCAAATTTTGCACGGTCCACCGACCGGGTCGAGTTTGCACGGTCCACCTACCGAAGCGATTATGAGACTCACAACGAAAGGCCGTTTTGCAGTCACCGCGATGATCGATGTCGCAATGCGGCAACATGAAGGACCGGTCACCCTGGCGGGCATTAGCGAGCGCCAGCGGATCTCGCTTTCATATCTGGAACAGCTGTTCGGCAAGTTGCGGCGGCGGCGGCTGGTGACCAGCACACGTGGGCCGGGTGGCGGCTATCAGTTGGAGCGGCCAATGAACAAGACGTCGGTGTCAGACATCATTTTTGCGGTCGACGAACCGCTCGATGCTACGCAATGTGGCGGCAAAGAAAACTGCCACGATGACCAGCGTTGCATGACGCACGATTTGTGGGCGAATTTGAATGTGCGGATGCTCGATTATCTGGATTCGGTCACATTGGCCGATTTAGTGGAGCAGCAGAACCAGAAGGCGAACACCAGCAGGACGTCGGTCGCGGTGCTGCACGACAGTCGTCTACAGCCCCGCGCGAAGAAGCCGACCGTTGTCAGCGAACAAGCACAAGGGTAACGAATGCAGCTTCCGATCTACCTCGACTATTCGGCAACGACGCCGGTCGACCCACGCGTCGTCGACGCGATGATTCCCTGGTTGCGCGAGCATTTCGGCAATCCCGCATCACGCAGCCATTCATTCGGCTGGACAGCGGAGAAGGCGGTCGATCAGGCGCGCGAGCAGGTGGCGGTGCTGGTCAATTGCGATCCGCGAGAATTGATCTGGACGTCGGGTGCAACCGAGTCGATCAATCTGGCGCTGAAGGGTGCGGCGCGCTTCTACAAGGACAAAGGCAAGCACCTGGTGACGGTCAAGACCGAACACAAAGCGACGCTGGACACGATGCGCGAGCTCGAGCGTGACGGCTTCGAGGTGACCTACCTGGACGTCGAGGAAAACGGCCTGGTCGATTTCGCGAAACTAGAGGCGGCTCTGAGACCCGATACGATTTTGGTGTCGGTGATGTACGTCAATAACGAAATTGGAGTCATTCAAGACATCGCAGCGATTGCCGAGCTGACCCGTTCGCGCGGCATCGTGTTCCACGCCGACGCCGCGCAGGCGACCGGCAAGATCGTTGTCGACCTCGAGCAGTTGAAAGTTGATCTGATGTCGTTTTCGGCGCACAAGACCTACGGTCCAAAAGGGGTGGGCGCGTTGTTCGTTCGGCGCAAGCCGCGCGTGCGGCTCGAAGCGCAAATGCACGGTGGCGGGCATGAGCGAGGACTGCGCTCGGGCACGTTGCCGACGCATCAGATCGTCGGCATGGGCGAGGCATTTCGCCTGGCGCGTGAAGAGATGGCGACCGATAACGAACGTATTCGCATGTTGCGCGATCGGCTGTGGGCGGGCATTTCGCAGACCGAGCAAGTGTTCCTGAACGGCGATTGGGAGCGGCGCGTGGCGCACAACCTGAACGCCAGCTTCAATTTCGTCGAAGGCGAAAGCATGATCATGGCGATGAAGGACGTCGCCGTTTCTTCGGGCTCGGCTTGTACTTCGGCCAGTCTGGAACCATCTTATGTATTGCGCGCGCTGGGTCGCAGCGACGAACTCGCGCATAGCTCGATTCGCTTTACGGTCGGGCGCTTTACGACTCCGGAAGAGATCGACTTTACGATCGATCTGGTGACGCGGCAAGTGGCGCGGCTGCGCGAGATGTCTCCGCTGTGGGAGATGTATAAGGACGGGATTGATTTGAGTACGGTGCAGTGGGCAGCACACTGATTGCAAACTGAGGCAGAGGCAACAATGGCGTACAGCACGAAAGTTATCGATCATTACGAGAATCCGCGCAATGTCGGATCATTCGACAAGAGCGACGATCATGTCGGTACCGGAATGGTCGGTGCGCCGGCATGCGGTGACGTGATGAAGCTGCAGATCCGCGTCAACGAGCAGGGCG
>JBDTQZ010000527.1:0-2705 GCA_039931935.1 Burkholderiaceae bacterium
CGAGCTGCTTCCGCCTCGCTCGCCGCCTGTGTTTCGGCCTCGGCTTCTGCCGACAGCCCGAGAGCAATCATCGTCGCGGGTGCGCTCGAGTCGCGGTCAGGAAAATTCAGCGTCACCAGTGGGAGCACTGCTTGCCCGCCTTCGACAATCGCGTTGACCTGGTCGCGCCGCAAAGGCCCGACGGCGACGCGCACGCCGCGGTCGCGCGCGGCAGCGAGCGCCACGCCGATCTGTTCGACCTCGTCGCCAACCTCGATCACCTGAATCGTGGCCGTGCTTCCGCTGGCCTTGTGCGCGGCGAAAAACCCCTGCCGCACAGCCTCGGCGGCGGCGGCGAAAATGCCCTGCTGGTTCGGTAGCACCAGTGCAATTGCGGGCGCCACCGGCGGTTGAGCCGTATCGATTCCGGGCGCTGTCTGCGCAAAGACGTGCGTTGCGACGCTGCATGCCACACTTGCGAGCAACGCCAGGTGCAAGCTCAGCGAACGAAATGCGGCGATGGGAACAATCACACAGGACCTGCAACAGGATCGATTGATTGCATTGTCGGAAGTGGCGGCGCAGGACCTGCCTGCTGGCTCATTGTATGTAGTCGGCCTACCGATCGGCAACGCGGCCGACATCACGCTGCGCGCGTTATGGGTGCTGTCCAACGTCGAAGCCATTGCTGCGGAAGACACGCGCGTCACGCGACCTTTCTTGGCGCGCTATGGAATCAGCACGCCGCTAATCGCCGCGCATCAACATAATGAGCGTGAAATGGCGCCACAGATCGTTGAGCGGCTTGCACGCGGCGATCGGATTGCGCTGGTCACCGATGCCGGAACGCCCGGCGTATCAGACCCCGGGGAAGTGATCGTGCGTGCTGCTCTGGATGCCGGGAGGCGCGTGATCCCGATTCCCGGGCCCAGCAGCGCGACCGCAGCACTGTCAGTGTCGGGCCTCGGCGCCGGCCCATTTGTGTTTGTAGGCTTCCTGCCAACGGGCGCACAACAGCGTGAGCGAAGCCTGCGAGCGCTTGCCGCGGACAAGAAGGCATTCATTGTGTTCGAGGCACCGCATCGAATAGCGGATCTGATCGGCCTGTTGGCCGCCGTGCTCGCGCCGCAGCGACGCGTAGTGCTGACGCGGGAGCTGTCGAAAAAATTCGAAACAGTGTCGGTGCACAAGGCATCCGAGTTGAACGCACTGCGCCTCGAAGAGCGTGGTGAATATGTCGTCTTGGTCGACGTCGCTGCGGGCGCTGACAGTGGGGCAGGCGACATCGATCCGTCCGTCGTTCACTGGCTCACCGTCTTGCTGGAAGAGATGCCGCCGTCGCGGGCGGCAGCGATTGCGGCGAAGGCGAGCGGCCAATCGAAGCCGGCGCTGTACGCGCTGGCGCTGCAACTCAAATCTGTTTGAGCGTCGGTTCGAAGTCGGTGGTCGACTTTGGCGCGCCAGGATGGTTGGTCCACCACGCGCGGGCATCCGCCGAACTCCATGCTGATTCGCGTAGAAGTTCGTCGAGCAGATCGAGCACCTGCCTTGCACTCTGCGGGCGGTCCTCAGTGCTTTTCTGCAGGCAGTCCCGGATCAGCTTGGCCAGTGAATCGCCGACATCGAGCTCAGGAACAGGCGCATTGACCACCTGATAGGCGAGCGCCAGATCGTTCTCGGCCTGATAGGGGGGATGGCCGACCAGCATGAAGTAGCCGAGCGCGCCCAGCGAATAAATGTCCGAGCGGATGTCGGCACTTTCGGGATGCTCGATCCGTTCCGGTGCCATGTACGACGGCGTGCCAAGGATTCGCAGTGCACGCGTCAGATCGCGCGTATGCGGCTCGCTCACACTTTTGACAAGGCCGAAGTCCAGCACTTTGACGACATCGAACTCGGCACGGCTTTGAGTACCAACGCGGCACAGCATCACATTGGCAGGCTTGATGTCGCGATGCACGAGCCCGCGCTCATGCGCTTCCGACAGCGAGCCTGCGATGCCATGCATCACATAAGCGACGCGCGCTCTAGGTTGCGACCCGTGGCGCTCGACCAGTTGCTGCACCGTTATGCCGTCGAGTAGCTCCATCGCGCAGAAAAGCTCGCCGGCAGGCGAACGCCCGTAGTCGAAGATTGCAACCGTGTTCGGGTGCATCAATTGACTGGCCAATCGCACTTCACGCTCAAAGCGCGCAAGGCCTTCGTCGTTCGCAAGGCGCAGTGACAGCAGCTTTATCGCCACCGGACGCTTTAACAATCGATGCCGCGCACGCCATACGCTTGCCATGCCGCCCTCGGCAATCTGCTCAAGCAATTCGTAGCTACCCAGCTGGCGCGCTTCGTCGCGCTGGCGACGCAATACTTGAATCCAAAGGGTCGCGGCGAGCAACGCCAGAAGCACCAGGGCGGCAAGCGCCGCGATGACCCTATACGCGGTCTCGACTCTCCGCAACGGCGCGAATACTTCGTCGCGGCCAACTTCAATCGCGATGCCGAAGCCGTACTGCGGCAGCCAACGCCACGCTCCGATCACCTGCCTGCCGACATAGTTGGTATACGGCTGCAACACTTCACCGGCAAGCTCGCCGTCAGTGCGTGCGATCCCATCGAGCGCAAGCGTAGCCAGCGCTGTCAGACGCTGGGCAGTCTGTTGTGTTTCGAGGTCGTGGAGGCGAACCGACAAGATGGTCGAATCGCCGGGCTTGACCGCCCCACGCTGCTCGAGT
>JBDTQZ010000528.1:0-2704 GCA_039931935.1 Burkholderiaceae bacterium
CGCGATACGGCACGTCGAGTGGAATGCCATCCCTGGCGGCCGATTTTTCGAGATCGTGCTGACTTTCAATGAAGGACTTCGACTGAAACGGTCGGATCGCGCCGCCACGCAACGTCTTGCGCTCGTCGGGAATCACCAATCCATAGTCGACCCCGATCACGCGCCCAAAGCCGCGGCACGTATCGCAAGCGCCAAGCGGCGAGTTGAACGAGAACGTACTGGCGTGCGGCGTTTCGTAATGAATGTCGCAGCGAGCGCAGTGCAGGTCATTGCTGTAGCTCAGTACTTCAGCGTCGGACTCTGACACTTGGACGTGCAGGTCGACGCGGCCCGCTCCGAGGCGCAATGCGCGGTCCAGCACTTCGATGACGCGCGAGCGTTCGACGCTCAGGAGGCGAAATCGGTCGGCGACCACGTCAAGCACTTTGACGTGAGCCACCATGCGCTCGCGGTGGAAGCGCGTGTACCCCTGCGCCTGCAGGTTCGCACGGACTTCGTCTTCGCTGAAATTTTTGGGTACGGCCACCGGAAAGGTGGCGACTAGCTGAGGATCGCCGGCGCGCTGCGCGTGCTCGAGCAGCTCAGCGTAAATACCATCGGCGCTGTCCCTCCGTACCGGCCGCGCGCAGCCGCGGCAGAAAAGCGACGCTGCGCGCGCGAACAGAAGCTTCAGATGATCGTTCAGCTCGGTCATCGTGCCGACCGTGCTGCGCGACGTGCGCACCGGGTTTGTCTGGTCGATCGCGATTGCCGGTGGCACGCCCTCGATGCGGTCCACTGCAGGCCGATCCATCCGATCGAGAAACTGGCGCGCGTATGGCGAAAACGTTTCTACGTAGCGACGCTGGCCTTCCGCGTACAGCGTATCGAAGACGAGCGAGCTCTTTCCCGAGCCCGAAACGCCCGTCACGACGACCAGTTCGCCGGTCGGAATGTCGAGATCCAAATTGCGAAGATTGTTCTGGCGGGCGCCGCGAATGCGAATCGCTTTGCCCGCCGTTGCAGACGTTGCAGACATCGTTTAGTGGGGAAAGCCGCGGGAGCCGCGGCAAAGGACGGTCGAAGTTTAGGCGAAGTCGGCGCAGAATGCCGGGCACTAGCGGCTGAGCCGGTCGGTGTTCGCACGCAGCGAGTTCGTCTCCGTGCGGATGTCGCCGGCGGTGCGAAGCGTGCCGAAAATGAAGCCGCGCGGCGTGGGGAGTAAAACAAGAGGAGATCACATGAAACGCATATTGAGCTTGAGGCGGCACCTGCAGCGTGTTGCCGTTGCAGCGCTTGTAGCCACATCGTTCGCCGGCATCGCGCGGGCAGACGAAACGTGCAACTCACCGTATATGTCAGGCCTGATCAAGGGACAGGAGGACTATGTGCACGTGTGGACGCTCGGTGTCCAAGGCCTGGGCGACGGCTTTGACAAGCTGGTAACGATCGACGCCAATCCGAGCTCGAAGAGTTACGGCAAGGTCGTGCATAAGGTATCGGTCGGTGGCCGCGGCGAGGCGCACCACATGGGATTTACCGATGATCGCCGTTACCTGTGGGCCGGGGGCCTGAACGACAGCAAGATCTACGTGTTCGATGTCGGCAGCAACCCATCCAAGCCGAAGCTGGTCAAGACGATCACCGATCTGTCGGCAAAGACCGGATATGTCGGACCGCACACGTTTTATGCGATGCCCGGTCGCATGCTGATCGGTACGCTGTCGAACACAAAAGACAACGGTGGCGTCACCGGGATTGCGGTTTACAACAACAAGGGTGGATTTGTCGCCAAGTACGACATACCCACCGGCATGGTCGGTAGCGTTCAGGGCGATGGCTATGGCTACGACATTGCGGTAAACCCAGGCAAGAACGTGATGCTGACATCGAGCTTCACCGGCCGCGACAACTATATGCGCGATATCGGCGGGCTGATCAAAGACGAAGCTGCGATGAAGAAGTTCGGCAACACGATGGTCTTGTGGGATCTGAAAGCGATGCAGCCGCGTCAGGTCTTCAGCGTGCCTGGCGCGCCGCTCGAGATCCGGTGGTCGCTGAATCCGGGCGACAACTGGGCGATTACAGCGGCTGCGTTGACGTCGAAGCTGTGGCTCGTCAAGCAGGATGGGGCAGGCAAGTGGCAAGCAAAGGAAGTCGGCACGATCGCCGATCCGAGCAAGATTCCACTCCCGGTCGACATCTCGATCACCGCGGATGGAAAGGGACTGTGGGTCAATACTTTCATGGACGGCATGACGCGATACTTTGACCTCACTAACCCGGAAGCGCCGAAGCAGACGTACGAGAAGCAGACCGGACGGCAGGTCAACATGATCAGCCAGTCGTGGGACGGCAAGCGCGTGTACATCACGTCGAGCCTGCTCGAGAAGTGGGACAAGGGCGGCGCCGACAATGAGCAGTTTGTGCGGGCGTTTCACTGGGACGGCAAGGAGTTGAAGCCGGCTTTCGAAGTGGACTTCGCCAAGGAGCAGCTTGGGCGTGCGCATCACATGAAATTCAGCGCTAAAGGCGCGGCGCGTTGATGTGATGAGCTGCTAAAACATGTTCGGCGTGCACGGCGCCAGCATCGTGCTGGCGGCGATCTTGTTGCTGCCCGACTCGGCATGGTCTGCGCCTGATCCGGGGCCAGGACTCGCGCCGCACCTGGATGTTGTGCCGACGTCGGCGGGTACCTATCAACTGCAGCGCATCCAGCAGTGCC
>JBDTQZ010000529.1:0-2701 GCA_039931935.1 Burkholderiaceae bacterium
TCGGCGAATCGAATGCGCAACCGCTCGACTATTACGACAACAACGTGACCGGCTCCTTGCGGCTGCTACAGGCGATGGCCGAATGCAGGCTCCGCTCGATCGTGTTCAGCTCGTCGGCCACGGTTTACGGCGACCCCCGGAAACTGCCGCTGTCTGAAGACCATCCGCTGTCGACGACCAACCCATACGGGCAAACGAAATTGGTGATCGAGCAAATGCTGCGCGATCTGCACGCGAGCGATCCGACGTGGCGGATCGGCATCCTGCGCTATTTCAACCCGGTAGGCGCACACCCGAGCGGCCTGATCGGCGAAGACCCGCAAGGCGCGCCGAACAACCTGATGCCGTTCGTCGCGCAGGTCGCGATCGGCCGGCGCGAATGCCTCAACGTCTGGGGCAACGACTACGACACGCCCGACGGCACCGGGGTGCGCGACTATATCCACGTGGTCGATCTGGCGCTGGGGCATCTGGCCGCACTGGCGCGTCTTGAGCGCGAGGCCGGTTGCTGGGCCGTCAACCTCGGCACCGGGCGTGGTTACAGCGTGCTGGAGATGATCAGGGCGTTCGAGCAGGCCAGTGGCCGGCCGGTGCTGCATCGCTTTGCACCACGGCGGCCGGGCGACGTAGCTTCGTGCTATGCCGATCCCGCCATGGCCGGAGAATTGCTCGGCTGGCGCGCCG
Organism: Burkholderiaceae bacterium; assembly: GCA_039931935.1. Classification (GTDB taxonomy): domain Bacteria; phylum Pseudomonadota; class Gammaproteobacteria; order Burkholderiales; family Burkholderiaceae_F; genus JACCZX01. The sequence continues at coordinate 685 of JBDTQZ010000529.1, forward strand.
AGCGCGGGCTGCAATCGATGTGCGACGACGCGTGGCGCTGGCAAAGCGCCAATCCGCACGGCTTCGGCGCACCCGAATCGCTCGGCTCTGCGGCTCAAACAGCAGATTGACGCGAAGGCCCCGCACGGCGCATCAGGCCGTCAATCCGCTCGCCGAAAACACCCAGGCAATTATTGAATGCGGGGGCGCGGCAGGACAGGACTGCGCGCGCCAAGTGGCCGGATTGACTACTACTTGATCAAATAATCGTTCACGTTCTTGCCCTGAATCCATTTCGGCTGGCGACCGCGGCCAGTCCAGGTCAGATTGGTTTCCGGATCGCGGTATTTGGGTGCGACCTTGCGCCCAGCTTGGCTGCGTCCTTTGCGGCCGGAGCCGAATACGTCGCTCTGCGTCAATCCGAACTCCTCGACCAGCGTCCTTACCTTGGTAACCGCATCGGAGACTTCGCGCTGACGCGCCTGATCGATTTGATTGTCCAAAGCTTGGCGCTGAGCCAGCAGTTCTCTGTAAGTTGTCATTGGTCCATTCTCCTGAATAAAAAAAGTCGGCAGATTGTAACTTTGATTGCGCGCGATCACAAAAAAACCAGCAGGAGTCGCAAATTGCAAGCCGGAGACACCGTTCGGCGAATCCGGTCGCTGCAGTTGTGGCCGGCAGGCCGCGTCATTCTGCTAGCCAGCCCATCGGTTGCGCGGCCGGCGATTATCGAATTGACTTGGCTTGCACCAATTTTCGCTCTAAAATAATTCTATAGCAAGAACAACAGAGTCCGATCCGCCATTTTCGGAAAAGATGTATTGTGATAAACCCTTGCTTGCTGGCCGGGTCGACCAGAATTTCGCAATTCCGGGGCGCCGCATCGATCGCCCTGCAGGGCAGATCGCGCTGTCCGCCTTCTCGTCGTGTGCTGCTTCGTGTCGGGCTTGGGCCTTCGCTCATGCGCACTGATCGACAGCTTCGCGCATGCGACGCGACCGGCACTCCTGCGACCATCCGCAGCCGCCGCAACAGCCGACCGATTCAACGGATGAAAGGGTGCTGCGCTGCCTTGGCGACACCGATCACGTGCATCGATCACACCATCTGCGTGCGGGCCCGCACGGTCGCTTCGTGACGAATACCCACCATCGCTTTGCGCCAGCTCTGCGTGGCGAAAAACAGAACTATTTACCCTTGTGCCGCTCTATGTTCGTGTGAGAGCATGCACCTTAAGTTGGATCGTTTTCATTGGGCTCGATCCTTGCTTCACGTCTTTGCTTCACAAGAGATCGTTATTTGGTGGAGGGTGACGTGCCCCAGTCAGCTGCCGTCGAAATAGGAGGTTCCATGGATGTAGTCCGCAACTTTCTCGCGCGTTATGAGCAGACCCGCGAAGAAGAGATATCGCTCGAGGAATACCTCGACACCTGCAAGCGCGACCCGCTTGCCTACGCCACCGCTGCCGAGCGGATGCTTGCCGCCATCGGCGAGCCCGAGGTCGTCGACACCCGCAACGATGCGCGGCTGTCGCGCATCTTCGGCAACAAGGTCATCAAGATCTACCCCGCGTTCAAAGACTTCTACGGCATGGAGGAACCGATCGAGCAGGTCGTGTCGTACTTCCGCCACGCCGCGCAGGGTCTTGAAGAAAAGAAACAGATTCTTTACCTGCTGGGTCCGGTGGGCGGCGGCAAGTCGTCGATCGCCGAACGCCTGAAGCAGTTGATGGAGCACATCCCGTTCTATGCGATCAAGGGATCGCCGGTCAACGAGTCACCGCTCAGTCTGTTTTCAAACGCCGAAGACGCGCCGGTGCTCGAATCGCAGTACGGCATTCCGCAGCGCTACCTGCAGCGCATCATGTCGCCCTGGGCCGTCAAGCGGCTTGAAGAGTTCGGCGGCGACATCCGGCAGTTCAAGGTGGTCAAGCGCCATCCGTCGATCCTGAAGCAGCAGGCGATTGCCAAGACCGAGCCGGGCGACGAGAACAACCAGGACATCTCTTCGCTGGTCGGCAAGATCGACATCCGCAAGC
>JBDTQZ010000530.1:0-2694 GCA_039931935.1 Burkholderiaceae bacterium
CCAAGTACGGGACCATCTGGTCCATTCTGTATCCGAACGTGATGCTCGAGTGGTACCCGTACTGTCTGGTCGTCAGTACGCTGATTCCGCGCTCGCCCGAGTTGACGACCAACGTTGTCGAGTTCTACTACCCCGAAGAAGTGCAGGCGTTCGAGCGGCAGATTGTCGATGCACACCAGGCTGCATACGCCGAGTCAGCGGTGGAGGATGCGCAAATCTGCACGCGGCTTCAGCGCGGCCGCCGCGCGCTTTGGCTCGCGGGCGAGGACGACGTTGGCCCCTATCACACGCCGCATGAAGACGGCATGATCCACATGCACGACTGGATCCGGCGTGAGATGGGGCAGAGAAGAACGGTATGACGCCCGAGGCCGCTACGCAGTGGCCGTTTCCTCGATTGCAATCGCGTTCGCGGCCGCCGCAATGACTGCCGCAATGCGACCGACATCACGCAGCTGTTCGGTGCTCATGCCGTCCTGCTTCAACAGCGCGTAATGCGACTGCACGCAGAAGTGGCACTTGCCGACGATCGAGGCAGCGAGTGCGTAGAGCTCGAACAAGCGCTTGTCGACCCCGGCATGCGTGGCATACGCCTGCATCCGCAGCTGCGCCGGCAGCGCTTTTAACTCGGCATCGCCGGTCATTTCCACATACGGATACCAGACGTTGTTCATCCCCATCAGCGCCGCCGCGGTGAGCGCCGCGTTTTTTTCAACGTCGGATACTGCGTCCGAATTGCGAATGATTGCCACCAGGCGTGGAACCTGCGCGGCGTAGGCCGCTGCCAGCGCGACGGCAGCGGCTTCATTGGCGGGCAGGGACGAACGGCCGAGCACGCCATCCAGGTTGATCCGGACGTCTTTCGCGTAATCGGGTATCAGCGCTTTGACTTCGTTGATGTAATCCATGGCGATTCACTGACCCGTTAGTGCGCAACGACTGCGGCGTTCGGCGTCAGTGTCGCCGTTCCGACCGCCCGATTGCACGGGCATAACTCGTCGGTCTGCAGACCGTCGAGTACGCGCAAGATTTCTTCCGGGTTGCGACCCACGTTCAGGTTGTTGACCGACACGTGCTGAATCACGTTGTCCGGATCGACGATGAACGTTGCGCGCAACGCAGCGCCCTCCTTCGCATCACGCACGCCGAGCATGTCGACCAGCGAACCGGTCGTGTCGGCAAACATCCAATGATTCAGGCGATCGAGATCTTTGTGATCACGCCGCCATGCCAGCTTGACGAATTCGTTGTCGGTCGAGCCACCCAGCAAGACGGCATCGCGATCCTCGAAGTCGTTCGCGAGCCTTGCGAAGCCGACGATTTCGGTCGGGCAAACAAACGTGAAATCCTTCGGATAAAAGTAGATGACCTTCCACTTGCCGGCGAACGAGCGTTCATTGACATCTTCGAACGCGCTGACGCCGTTCTCTTCATGATGATTGAAGCCGGGCTTGACGCCGACTACGCGGAAAGAATCGAGTTGCTGACCGACGGTTTTCATTGACTGCTCCAAGTGAGGTTCGAGAAAGGTAGGTACAGAGAAGCGTAAGTGAGGCTAGTCTAAGACTATCAATAGCAAGTACATGATTGTTATGTTCAATCTAAGCAATAGCCGCAAACCGGGTGTCTGCAACAATGGCGGCTGTGACCGTGTCGCCACATCGCATTTCCAGTTCTTGGCTCGCCTGGTACTTCGTCGTCGTCTGGGGGTCGGGCTTTCTGGCGACCAAGGTAGGTTTGCAGTACGCACCGCCGTTCACGTTCCTGACGCTTCGGTTCGCGTTCGGCATGCTTCTCGTCGTTCCGATTGCTCTGGCGGTGCGGCCACGCTGGCCCGATTCATTCGAGCAGTGGCTACACGTCGCCATCGCCGGTCTGTTGATGCACGCGGTCAATCTGGGGGGCAGCCACTACGCGCAATACCTGGGAATGTCAGCCGGCATCGCTGCGCTGGTGCTCGCCTTGCAGCCGCTGGTTACTGCGGTCGTGGCGGGTCCATTTATCGGCGAGCGATTGAACCGCCTTCAGTGGACTGGAGTCCTGCTGGGATTCGCCGGTGTGGCGCTCGTCGTCTGGCACAAGGTCGATCTCGACGCGATGAGTACCGCGTCGCTCGCCGCGGTGCTCATCGCGCTGGTCGCCATTACGGCGGGCACGCTCTATCAGCGCAGGTTCTGCCCAGCCGTCGATCTGCGCGCAGCCTCCGTCGTGCAATTCGCCGCCACCCTGTTGTTCATCGCACCGCTGGCACTGGCGTTCGAAGACTTCCGATTTCAAGTCTCGTGGCAGCTTCTGGTGTCGATCGGGTTTTTGGTGATCTTCGCGTCGACCCTTGCGGTGAACGCCCTGCACACGCTAATGCGCCGCGGTGAAGCACCGCGCGTGACCAGCTTGCTCTACCTGACGCCGATCATTGCCGTCGCACTGGAGTGGCTGATGTTCGGCATTTACCCGACATGGCTGACGGCGCTCGGGGTCGTCATCACCTGCGCCGGCGTGGCGCTGGTGGCGGTGAAGCTGCGTGATAAAAGTAAATTGCAGGAGGCGGAAGTGCCGCGAAGCACAACATAACCATGACTATGACGCTTCCGCGCATCATCGCGTTCGTCGTACTGACGCACACCGCGTTTGGTGCGGCTCGTGTCACGGCGTCGCTGTACGCGTTGTCGAACAAGGCGTCCCCGTTTACCGTCG
>JBDTQZ010000531.1:0-2694 GCA_039931935.1 Burkholderiaceae bacterium
CATCTGCGCGCGCGGGCTGTGTTTGTGCAGCGCGCGCGCGACCACCTCCTTGCCGCTGCCCGACTCGCCCGTCAAAAGCACCGTTACGTTGGATTGCGACAGCCGGCCGATCGCTCGAAACACTTCCTGCATGGAGGGTGCCTGTCCGAGGATCTCTGGCACGTCGGATAGCGACTCGTCGGCTTGCGATTCGCGCACGCTCTCGTCGACCGCGCGGCGAATCAGCTCAACAGCCTTGTCGACATCGAACGGCTTCGGAAGATATTCGAACGCGCCGCCCTGAAACGAAGACACTGCGCTATCGAGGTCCGAGAACGCCGTCATGATGATCACCGGCAGCCCCGGATGCTTGCGCTTGACCGCGCGCAAGAGTTCGGTTCCGTTGACGCCAGGCATACGAATATCGGACACCAGAACCTGTGGTGTGTCGTGCTCAAGCTCTGACAGCACTTCCTGTCCTCCACCGAACGCCCTGCATGGAATGTTCTCGCGCGCGAGTGCCTTCTCGAGCACCCACCGGATCGAGCGGTCGTCGTCGACGATCCAGACGGGTTTCATGCCAGCACCGCCGGGCCGCCCCAAGGTGCTGACGCGCCCCCTTGGGGGGCAGCGAACGCAGTGGGGTGCGATCGGGCCTTCATGCGAGCGGTATCAAGATGCGAAAATGGGTGCGACCCGGGCGGCTGTCGGCTTCGATCATGCCGTCGTGCTGCTGGATGAACGTCTGCGCCAGTGTCAGGCCAAGACCGTTGCCACCGTCGCGTCCGGAAACGAGCGGAAAGAAAATTCGGTCCTTCAGTGGCTCGGGGATACCGGGGCCGTTGTCGATCACGTGCAGATCGAGCGCCAGCCGATGCCTTGCGCGCGCGATCGTCACTTGCCGCGCGACACGTGTGCGCAATACGATCTCAGCGTCACCTGCCGCGATCCTGCTTTCGAGAGCCTGCGCCGCGTTGCGTACGACATTTAGCAGCGCCTGGATCAGCTGCTCTTTGTCCCCGCGAAACTCCGGAGCACTCGCGTCGTAGTCGCGCGTAATCGCGAGTCCCCGCGGAAACTCGGAAACCATGATCAGCCGCACGCGCTCGCACACTTCGTGAATGTTCATCTCCGACACTACGCGAGGAGAACGATGCGGCATCAACAGGCGATCGACCAGCGCGTGCAACCGATCGGCTTCGGCGATGATGATGCGCGTGTACTCGCGCTGTTCGTTGGTCGCAAGCTCGGCTTCGAGCAGCTGCGCCGCGCCACGGATGCCGCCCAGCGGATTCTTGATTTCATGCGCGAGGTTGCGCAACAGCTCGCGGTTCGCTTCAGTCAACCCGATCTGGCGCTCTTCGCGATCCACCTTCAACTGTTGCTCGATCTCGGTGACTTCAAGCACCAGCGGAATGTTCTCGACAAACTGCACCGCGGCCACCACGCGCACCGGCAGCGGCTCGCGCCCAATGCGGCGCAATTCCATAACCTGCTTGCGCTGGCCGAATGCGTTGGCCTGCGCGTCGGCCATCAGTTGCCGCATTTCAGCGTCGTCGCCGAGCACTCGCCCGGCAAGCTGGCCGATCAGCGTCTTGCGTGAAGTGTCAAACAGCAGCTCCGCCGACTGATTGACATGCGCGATCCGTCCGCGGTTGTCGACGAGGAGGACTGCGGTAGACAGCAGATCAAGGCCGTCGTACGGCAGCTGAGTGAGCGCAAGCAGTTCGACTGCGCTCATGCGCAGCCTTGCGCAACGCGACAAACAGACTTACTGGGTTTTGAGCAGCGACACCTCACGCGCGAGTGCGCGAAGGTTGTTCTCTGTGCGAGCGATGTCTTCCTGCAGGCGCTGCGTCCGCTCTTTGTAAAGCGCAAAGTTGCGTTCATCGCCACGCCGCTCGGGCTCGCCGCTGTTGAACTCCGCCTTGAGCTTGGCCAGTCGCTCTTCCTCGCCTCTTAACTCGTCTTCCAGAATGCGGCGCCGATCCTGATCGCGCGTGCGCTGCGTGTCTCCGTCGACGCGCGGAAAGTTGGCCGGCGATACTGAAGCGCGCTGCTCGACTGCAGGCTGCACGCCGCTTCTGGATTGCGGTACCCGCGATGCCGGCAGCGTCAAGATCGGCTGCACATCCATCCGCTTGCAGGTCTTGACGTTGCCTGTATTTGTGAACTGCTTCTCCCCATTTTCGCCAACGCAGACAAAGATGTCGGACGATTGTGCGAGCGCGCCGGTCGACAGCAAGGCGCAGGAAAAGAAACCGAGGACCGAGGCAGGACGCGTCACTGGGCGATTCCCTGGGAGGCGAGAGGCGCGCAGTGTAAGTCAGTACTTCGCCTTCATATCGGCTGAGTAAGCCGTCTTGTCGGTCCAGTTCCCGCATTCGTGGGAGGGCGCTTTGTCGCTCCAACTAGCCGCCCCGGTTCCTTTGCGCCGCGTCGACTACGAGCTGTAATACATGTCAAATTCGAGCGGGTGAGTCGTCATGCGGATGCGCGTTACCTCATCCATTTTCAGGGTGATGTAGGCGTCGATCAGGTCATTGCTGAAGACGCCACCGCGTGTCAGGAACTCGCGGTCGTTGTCCAGGTATTCGAGCGCCTGATCAAGCGACGAGCACACCGTCGGGATCTTCGCGTCTTCTTCGGGCGGCAGGTCGTACAGGTTCTTGTCGGCCGGCTCGCCGGGATGGATCTTATTCTGGACCCCATCGA
>JBDTQZ010000532.1:0-2688 GCA_039931935.1 Burkholderiaceae bacterium
TCGGCATCATGGGCGTGATCAACCTCGCGCACGGCAGCTTCTACATGATCGGCGCATACATGGCGTACGCGCTTGCGCCGTTAATCGGTGCAACGGTCGGAGGGGGATTCTTCGCGACGCTAGCGCTTGGATTGTTGCTGTCGATCGCCTTCGGCTATCTACTCGAATGGAGTTTCTTCAGCTTCCTGTACGAGCGTGAGCATCTGCAGCAGGTCTTGATGACCTACGGGCTGATCCTCGTCTTCGAGGAATTGCGCAGCATTCTCGTTGGCGATGATGTGCACGGCGTGGCAGCGCCGGAATGGCTGTCTGGCAGCGTGCCACTCGGCGATGTAATGACCTACCCGACGTATCGCTTATTTATCTCCGCGGTATGCATTGCAGTCGCGCTCGGCCTTTACTTCGTGCTCGCGCGCACACGTCTGGGAATGATGATTCGCGCGGGCGCGAGCGATCGTAAGATGGTTCAGGCAATGGGCGTCAACATCAAGTTCCTGTATCGCGTGGTGTTTGCCTTCGGCGTTGCGCTGGCGGTGCTGGCCGGGATGATCGCGGCTCCGGTGTCTTCGGTGTATCCGAACATGGGCGGTCAGGTGCTGATCATCAGCTTCGTCGTAGTCGTCATCGGCGGTATCGGATCGGTTCGCGGCGCGCTGCTCGCCTCGTTGCTGGTCGGTCTGGTCGACACGTTCGGAAAAGTATTTTTTCCGGAGGCCGCAGGCGTACTCGTGTATCTGCTGATGGCGATGATTCTGCTGTGGAAGCCCGAGGGGTTGTTTCGGCAGGGATGATGATCGATTCGCGTTCTTTGCCAATGCTCGCACTGCTTGTTTTTGCTGCCGCGTTTCCATTCTTCGGTGAGAAGTACTACATCGACCTCGTCATGAAGGTCATGATCCTGTCGGTGTTTGCGTTGAGCCTAGAGTTACTGGTGGGTCAGACGGGACTCGTGTCTTTCGGCCACGCAGCGTTCTTCGGGATCGGGGCTTACGTCGCGGCGCTGCTGTCGCCGCAATCGGAACCTGCATCGTTTTGGATTCTGTTTCCGGCGGCAGTGGCTGCAGCGGGGCTGTACGCGCTGGCAGTTGGCGCGCTGTCGCTGCGTACGCGCGGGATCTACTTCATCATGGTGACGCTCGCCTTTGCGCAGATGGCGTACTACGTGTTTCACGACACCAAGGTTGGCGGCGGCAGCGACGGAATCTATTTGTATTTTCGTCCAGAGATCGTAATCGGCAGCGTGAGGTTGCTCGATCTCAGTTCGCCACTTGTCTTCTATTTTTTTGTTCTTGCTGCACTGTTGCTGACGTTTCTACTGCTTGCAGCTCTACAACGAAGCCGATTCGGACGTGCCCTCGCTGGCATTCGTGTCAACGAACAACGGATGCGCGCAGCTGGATTCGCAACCTATCCATACAGGCTGGCAGCGTTCGTGATCGCCGCGATGATGGCCGGTGTTGCGGGTTTTCTTTATGCGCTAAAGGACGGGTACGTGAACCCGGAGATTCTGTCGTGGCATCAGTCGGGAGCGGTACTGCTGATGATCATTCTTGGCGGCATTGGAAGCTTGCGCGGTGCAGTGGTTGGCGCAATTGCGTTTGTCGCATTGCAGGAGCTTTATCAATCGCAGGCGATTTTCGGATCGTTTGCCAAGCATTGGCAGCTACCTCTGGGTTTGACGATCATCGCTTTCGTGGCCCTGATGCCGCAGGGTTTGATCGGCCTGGGCGCGCAGCTGCGTCGGCGGGCTGTATGACGCTGCTGGCAGCAAAAAACATCTCGCGTCATTTTGGCGGACTGCGCGCTGTCGACGGCGTATCGCTCACGGTCGAGCATGGCGAGATTCACGCGGTGATCGGCACGAATGGCGCCGGCAAGTCAACGCTGATCAACGTGTTGTGCGGCGAAATTGCCCCGACTTCCGGGCGTGTCGAGTTGACTGGCCGTGATGTCACGGGCTGGAGCCAGCCCCGCCGCGCACAGTCCGGGCTCGGTCGCAGCTACCAGCGTACGAACATTTTTCCAAGTTTCAGCGTGCGCGAGAACTGCCGCCTTTCAGCACAGGCGCGCTGTCAGCTGCCGTGGGACTGGTTCACGCCAGCGACGCAGTGCGATGCGTCGACCGCCGCGGCGGAAAGCGCCTTGCAGCGCGTTGGGCTTGCATCGCACGCTGGTGATATTGCGGCGACGCTATCGCACGGCGCGAAGCGTCAACTTGAGATCGCCATGTGCCTGTCTACAGCGCCGCAAATCCTGCTTCTCGATGAGCCGTTGGCCGGCATGGGCTTCGAGGAAACAGAACGCATGCTGATGCTGGTGAACGACTTGAAGGCGAGCCACGCGATATTGCTGGTCGAACACGACATGGACGCTGTGTTTCGCGTTTCGGACCGAATCACAGTGATGGTCAATGGCCGTGTGCTTGCAAGTGGTTCGCCATCAGCGATACGCGCGAACGCCGAAGTGCAGGAAGCGTATCTCGGCGCACACCTGGACGAGGAAACCTCGCCTTGAGCGCGAACAGCGCACCGCTAATCGACGCCGCGCAGCTGCACACGCACTATGGGGCAAGCCACATCCTGCACGGTGTGTCGCTCGTAATCAGCGCCGGTGAAGCGGTCGGCCTGCTCGGCCGTAACGGCATGGGCAAGACCACTTTGATTCGCACGCTGCTCGGACTCGTGAGGC
>JBDTQZ010000533.1:0-2683 GCA_039931935.1 Burkholderiaceae bacterium
TGGGGTTGCGCTTCGGTGCAGATCGGGGAAGCGACAACTAGTCTGACTCAGGGGGAGCTGTACCCGCTGATCCTGGCTGACTTGAAGGACTCAGCGCGGTTCTGCTTGACATAGGAGCGTCAATGCCTGCAGCGAGACGCTGTTCGGATCGCTCAAGGTCGAGCGACTGCACGGTCAGCGCTTAAAGCTTAAAGAGTCGGCGGCCTGCCAAGGACGAGGTGATCGACTGGCTGCTCTGGTACAACCGGAGCAGACTGCATTCGACACTGGCCTACGTCAGCCCGATGCAGTTCGAGAGCAACTGGCTCGCGGCGACTGCCCGGCGAGCCGGCTTATGACTTAGCTATGAGATACGGAATTCAGGGGCAAGGCCAAAATGGCCGATAGCGAATTTATCATTGCGTTGGCGCTAAGTTCCTGATTCATAACGGATTCATACTATGAATTCGGATTGCTGGCGTCCGCTAGTTCCCGTAGCAAGGCGGCAATACGTGCTTCCGCTTCGGTGCGGTGCTCCTCAATTTTAAAATCGATGCGCAACATATGGCCTCTGCTGATGTACTGGCAGAAATCGAAACGCCCAGCTTTGATCTTTACTGGCGTTTCCTTGGGCGCGCGGGCGAGGCCGAGCGGCGCTGTCTTCTTGGCAGCGTACGCCACCGCCTCCTTCTGGGTCAATTTCGAGGCCAGCAGCAACTCCACTGCCTCAATGACTCGATCACCAGCACCGCCACGAGTGATTCTGGCCAGCTCCGCGGCACAGTTCATTCCAACTCCCTCCGGCCGGTCTTCAATCAACTCACGCGCCCGCATCGGCAGTGACTCGAACGCGAAAAGCATCGACACCGTCGATTCCGGTACACCGGCCGCCTTGGCCAGCTCCTTCTGAGACGCCTGGGTCTTTTCCTTCTCTCGCCGGAAACCTAGGTATTTTTCGAAGTCCGGAAGCGCCGGCTGAAGAAGGTTGGCGTAGAAGGCTGTCCGATCCAGAATCGCATCTTCTATGTCAACCACGACGACCGGAATGATGGTGCGAGCCAGCGCTCTGAACGCTTCTACTCGGTTGTGACCCGAAACGATCTCGAACCGACCATTAGCCAGTCGCTTTACGGCAACCGGATGTACCAGCGGATTGTTGCCAAGATTCCCTCTTAGCTCTTCAAACTGTTCAGGGGTCAGCTTGCGTTTGCGTCCTGGCTTCTCATCGAGTTGGTCCAGCGCCACTTCCGTAGGCTGGGCTTCCAATTTCTTGAGCAGCTTGGCATTGCTGGCCTCGGCCTCCTTGACGCGTTCATTGAGCGAGTCGATGGTCGGTTGCAGGAAGGCTACCGCCCCGGGCGTCGTGACAGGGCGCGTCGCTTTGGCCTCGCGGGGCTTTGCCGTACCCATGTGTTCGACGGCTCGTTGGCTCTTTTTCAGGAGTTCATTGCGCAGGCTCATCGCCGTTTCCCCGAGATACCCCCGGATTTAGCCGTGGGGAGGTAGAGGGCGAGCGCAACGCGCTCGCATGGATCAAGCACCGCGGATACAGTGCGTGAGTGCAAATCAAGCGCGCCTACCGATTCCGATGCTATCCGACGCCCCAGCAGGAAATCACTCTTGCCCGGACCTTCGGCTGCGCGCGCTTTGCCTACAACCACATGCTTCGGTTGCGCACCGATGCGTGGTTCAAGGAGCAGAAAAGGGTTGGCTATCACGAGACCTCCGCCGCGTTGACGCTGCTCAAGAAGCAGCCCGAGTTCTCGTGGCTCAACGAAGTCAGCAGCGTGCCGGCGCAGCAGGCGTTGCGCCACTTGCAAACCGCCTTTTCGAACTTCTTCGCCAAGCGTGCTGGGTATCCCACATTCCGTGGCAGGCACGACCGGCAGGCGGCCGAATACACGAGCAGCGCATTCAAGTGGGACGGGAAGGCGTTGAAGCTGGCGAAGATGGACGAGCCGCTGGCGATCCGCTGGTCGCGCACGCTGCCCAAGGTGGCCAAGCTGACGACCGTTACCGTGTCCAGGGACGCGGCCGGCCGGTATTTCGTCTCGCTGCTTTGCGACGACGCGGTGCAGGCCAAACCCGCGGCGGCCGGCAAGGTCGGAATCGATCTGGGGCTGACGCACTTCGCCATCCTGTCCACCGGCGAGAAGATCGCCGCGCCGAACTTGTTTCGCAGCAACGAAAAGAAACTCGACCGGCTCCAGCGCCGGTTTGCCAGGAAACAGAAAGGCTCGAAAAATCGAATCAAGGCGAAACGCAAGGTCGCCCGGATGCACGCAAGAACGGCGGATGCGCGCAGGGACTTCCTGCACAAGCTCTCGACCCGGTTGGTCAACGAAAACCAAGTGATCGCCATCGAAAGCCTTGCCGTCTCGAACATGCAAAAGAACCGCTGCCTGTCCAAGTCCATCGCGGACGCGGGATGGGCCGAGTTCGTGCGGCAGCTCGAATACAAGTCGCTCTGGCATGGGCGCGAGTTGGTCGGCATCGATCGCTGGTATCCGTCCAGCAAGCGATGCAGCGACTGCGGGCACACCGTTGCCAAGATGCCTCTGAATGCGCGCGAGTGGACCTGTCCCGAATGTGGCGCGCTGCACGACCGCGATGTGAACGCCGCTCGCAATGTATTGGCCGCCGGACTGGCGGTGTCAGCCCTTGGAGAAGCTGTAAATCCTGTCTGCATTTAGGTGCTCTCGGG
>JBDTQZ010000534.1:0-2678 GCA_039931935.1 Burkholderiaceae bacterium
GCGCAACACCATGCGGTCAACGACGTAGCCGATCACGCGCGATGCAAACACGACGAACGTGTTCATCACGCCCTGGATCAAGGTCATCGTCACCATGTCGCCGTTGGCAATGTGCGAGACCTCGTGGCCGAGCACTGCGTCTACCTCTTCCTTGCTCATCGACTGCAATAACCCGGTCGATACGGCGACCAGCGCGCTGTTCTTGAACGCACCTGTGGCAAACGCGTTCGGCTCGCCTTCGAAAATTGCCACTTCGGGCATGCCGATGCCCGCTTTTTCCGCATGACTGCGCACGGCGCCCACCAGCCAAGATTCCATCGCGTTGGACGGCTGGCTGATCACCTGTGCGCCGGTCGACCACTTCGCGATCGGCTTCGACAACAACAGCGAGATGAACGCACCCCCGAAGCCGATCACTAGCGAAAAGATCGCCAGGCTGCCGACGTTCAACGTTTGTCCGCCGAGGTTGAAGTTGATACCGAATACCGAGGACAGCACGGTCAGAAACAGCACCAACACGGCCATAATCGCAAGGTTCGTCAAAACGAACAGAGCGATACGTTTCATAAGTCTTCTCCAAAGAGAGTGATAAAAAATCGGCTGACCGACTCAGTAAGCCGCGCCAGTAGACCACGGTTAGTTTTCACCCACGCTACATCTTTTTCCCCTGCGCCGTCCTGCGCGCATTTGCTCGAAGCAACAAGGCTTTGGACCGGGCCGCCGCAATCGCGTTCGACCAGTCTCCGATATGAGGGCGGCCGTTCCCGCCTCAATAGCTAACCGGACCGGTGAGCAAACCGCGCGCCAGATAGAATTTCGGTCCTTATACCGCCAACCTCCCTATGTCTACCATCGATCTAGAGCGCGCCGTGGTGCGCCCCATCCTGCTCGTGCTGCGGCTGATTTTCGAATCGCGCTGGCTGCAACTGCCGCCGTACGTCGGCCTAATGGCGGTTGCGTCGACCGATCGGTTGATGATCGATGGTGGCAGAGTGGCGAGAGAGCACGTATGACGACCATTCGCCAGGCGGATTTGATCGAAAGCATTGCAGGCGCGCTGCAGTACATCAGCTACTACCATCCGGCGGATTTCATCAGCCACCTCGCGCGCGCGTACGAAGGCGAACAAAGCGCGGCAGCGAAGGACGCGATCGCTCAGATTCTGACGAACTCGCGGATGTGCGCTGAAGGCAAGCGGCCGATTTGTCAGGACACGGGCATCGTCAACGTGTTTCTGAAAGTCGGCATGGACGTGCGATGGGACGGCTTTACGGGCTCGCTGGAAGACGCGGTTAACGAGGGCGTGCGCCGCGGCTACAAACATCCGGACAACCTGCTGCGCGCGTCGATCGTCGACCCGCCGGAGTTCGGCCGAAAGAACACGGGCGATAACACCCCCGCGGTGATCAATGTGCAGCTGGTGCCTGGCAACAAAATCGACGTCATGGTCGCTGCAAAGGGCGGCGGCTCGGAAAACAAGAGCAAGTTCGTGATGCTGAATCCGAGCGATTCGATCGTCGACTGGGTGCTGAAAACGGTGCCGACGATGGGTGCCGGCTGGTGTCCGCCTGGAATGCTGGGGATCGGTATCGGTGGTACTGCAGAAAAGGCGATGCTGCTGGCGAAAGAAGCCCTGATGGAAGACATCGATATGTTCGATCTCAAACAACGCGGCGCGCACAGCGACGTAGAAAAGCTACGAGTCGAGTTATTCGATAAGGTCAACGCGCTTGGCATCGGCGCGCAGGGTCTGGGCGGGTTGACTACCGTGCTCGACATCAAGATCAAGATGTATCCGACTCACGCTGCCGGCAAACCGGTTGCGATGATTCCGAATTGCGCAGCGACGCGTCACGCGCATTTTGAGCTTGACGGTTCGGGGCCGGCCTACATCGAGCCGCCATCGCTCGATCTATGGCCCGATGTGAACTGGCAACCCGATTACAACCGCAGCACACGCGTCAATCTGGACACCCTGACGAAGGAGGAAGTTGCATCGTGGGCGCCGGGCCAGACTCTGCTGCTGAACGGCCGCATGCTGACGGGACGAGATGCGGCGCACAAGCGCATCGGCGACCTGCTGGCAAAGAAAGAACAACTGCCAGTCGACTTCACCAATCGCGTGATTTACTACGTGGGACCCGTCGATCCCGTGCGCAATGAAGTAGTCGGCCCGGCGGGCCCAACGACTTCAACACGAATGGATAAGTTCACTGACATGATGCTTGCGCAGACGGGATTGATCGCGATGATCGGCAAAGCCGAGCGCGGCCCGGTCGCGATCGACGCGATACGCAAACACCGGAGCGCGTACCTGATGGCTGTCGGTGGAGCGGCTTATCTGGTCGCAAAGGCGATCAAGAGCGCGAAGGTTGTCGCTTTCGACGATCTTGGCATGGAAGCGATTTACGAGTTCGACGTACGCGATATGCCGGTGACGGTCGCGGTAAGTGCCGACGGGACTTCAGTGCATCAGACCGGTCCGCGCGAGTGGCAGGCAAAAATCGGCAGAGTGCCCGTCGCCGTTGCCTGATGGGATCAACCGGGAAAGACTCCGGTTGATAGATAGCGGTCGCCACGATCGCACACGACGAACACGATCGTTGCGTTCTCGACTTCCGCCGCAATGCGCAACGCGATTGCGCAGGCACCCCCAGCCGAGATGCCGCAAAAAATCC
>JBDTQZ010000535.1:0-2675 GCA_039931935.1 Burkholderiaceae bacterium
AATGCCAGTTCGCCGCGGTCGGCGCGTTTGCGGGCACCCGGCACGTTGTCCAGCAACCAGCGCAACTTGGTCGCAGAAAAATACGCATCGAGCACGAGACCGGTCTTCTTCTGAATCGAGCGCAGGTGGCCCTGGGCACGCAGTTTGTCGCAGTCGCCGGCGGTGCGGCGATCCTGCCAGACGATGGCCGGGGCCACCGGTTCACCGGTCTTGCGGTCCCACAGAACCGTGGTCTCGCGTTGGTTGGTGATGGCTATGGCCTCCACTTCGGCGGCTTTGACGGCGGCCTTTTTCAGCACGCTGTGCGCCATAGCCAGCTGGCTACGCCAGATCTCTGTCGCGTCATGCTCGACCCATCCGGGCTGCGGGAACATCTGCGTAAACTCCTGTTGCGCCACCTGCACCACCTGCCCGGCCCGATCGAACAGAATCGCCCGCGAACTGGTCGTGCCCTGGTCGAGTGCGAGTATGTATGCCATATGCCGGCCGATTATCACCACAGTGGCCGCAAGCGCGAGTGCAGTGATACACGCTGCACTAGACTTGTCAGAGGCTCGCCGGTCGCGAGCGCCTCATCCAGTACAAGGACACCATGAGCGAACAGATTGCATTCATCGGCGGCGGCAACATGGCCAGCGCCATCATCCAGGGACTGCTCCGGCAGGGCAACGCGGCGCCCGAAACCATTTCCGTCGTGGAGCCGTGGCAAGAAGCCCGCGACCGGCTGCGCAAGCAGTTTGGTGTGTTGGCACAAGCCGCGCCCGGCGCCTTCCTGGCCAAGGCCCAGACCGTGGTGTGGGCGGTCAAACCGCAGACGTTCAAGGAGGCCGCACTCCCGGTCGGCCCGCATACCCAGGCAGCGCTGCATCTGAGCGTGGCCGCCGGTATTCCCAGCGACAGCATCGTGCGCTGGCTCGGTAACGAGCGGGTGGTGCGATCCATGCCCAACACACCTGCGCTGATTGGCAAAGGCATCACCGCCTTGTATGCACGCCCGGGGATCGACGCACAACAGAAACAGGGTATCGAGCGGATCATCCGCAGCACCGGAGACCTGCTGTGGATGGACGACGAGGACCAGCTCGACGCGGTCACGGCCTTGTCCGGCTCCGGACCGGCTTACGTGTTTTTCTTTCTCGAAGCGATGACCGAGGCCGGTCAGCAGATGGGCCTGAGCCAGCAGCAGGCGTACCAGTTGGCCGTCGCGACCTTCGCAGGCGCATCGGAACTGGCCCGCAGCTCGGACGAATCGCCGCAGGTGCTGCGCCAACGCGTCACCTCCAAGGCGGGCACGACGCATGCGGCGATTACCTCGATGGAGGCTTCACATGTGGGCGTAGCGTTCCAGAAGGCGATGCTGGCGGCCCGTGACCGGGCTCGGGAAATGGGCCAGGAATTCGGCAACAGCTGAGATACCTGCAGATGGCTGCTCGACGCCTCGACGCCAATCTCTGGCGGCTTGTTCACGGCCGAAGCAATATTGATATCGCTATGGCGAATGACCACGTGAAGTCGGGAACCTGACCGGAAGCGAAGCTGTCAATCGCGATCAAACTCGACCGAAGGAACCGTAGGGTCATCCCCGACTTCAGGCTTCTCGTCATGACCCGATCACACAAGCCACCGGCCAGAAAAAACGCTGTGCCTACCGGCTACGCCGCAGAACTTGCGACAGCGTCAGCGGTTTTGCTCAAGGTTCAAGCGAAGGATCAGCGTCGCTGCATGTTGGTTGGAGCAATTTTTGCTTCGGCCAACTTGCCAGTTACGTACTTGTGCAGCACGCTCGCAATCAGGGTCTGGTAGGGCAAACCTTCCTCAAGAGCCTTGGCCTGAATGTCCAGAAGGTCCACCGAGGACAACCGGATGTTCACCCGCTTGTCCTTGATCGCAGTGGCTCGCGCGGCCGCACGCATTCGAAGCAACTCCGCTTTGCTTGCGATGGGCTTCAGCTTGCCTGACTCGTAGGCCTGGAGGACTTCCAGTTCGTAAGGATCCAGCTTGGACTTCATCAGACTCCTTCCTGATAAACGTGCGCGCAGCCTTGCGGCTCGGAATGGCGGTCTTGAGGAAGTCATGGTCTTCTTCCTCGACAAACGGGACCAAAAAAGCGTACCCGGCAACCTCTACGACCACGACCTTTTGCCGAGGGTACTTCGTTGGGTTCGGATGCGACACGATCTCAAGGAGCCCACCTGCTTCAACTGCCACAGTAATCTCTTCGAGTGAAACCCCGCGCTCATTCTTGAGTAATTCGTTCTTCTCTGGCGCCCAGCGTAAAGGCTTCATCGAGTGCCATCCTACCTGGCAGTGTGCCTTCTGTCTTCAGATAGCGTGCAGTACACGAGGAGAGCACTTCGCGATGCATCAAGGTTTGAATTAGCCCGCACTTGAACGCTTGGAACTCGGCTCATTTGTACGGCGCACCGTCCCTGTGGACAAACTGCCACCGGCCTTCAACCAACAACGCCTTCAGGTCTTCGTCGGGATAACTTCCTTCGTCCCCTGGCGTTCTGTCACCTACCTCAAGGTAGACAACTTCTTCCGCGGACTCGTTGATCAGGCAGTGGCCATTGCCAGTGCCTGCCTTGAACCCCGCGCACATTCCTGGCGAGAGTGGCGTAAGACCTTCGTCAGTGTGAAGGACGGGGTTGCCCTGCAAGATGTAGATGAACTCG
>JBDTQZ010000536.1:0-2670 GCA_039931935.1 Burkholderiaceae bacterium
TAACACGGTTCAGTTGATTGCCGACATCGAGAAGCTGCGCGAGTACCTCGAAGTTGACCGCTGGCTGATTTTCGGCGGCTCGTGGGGCAGCACGCTTGGACTCGCATATGGCCAGGCATATCCGCATCGCTGCTCCGGTTTCGTGCTGCGTGGCATCTTTCTCGGCCGGCAGAGCGAGATCGACTGGTTCCTGTACGGGCTTCGCACGATATTTCCTGAGGCTTGGCACCGGTTCGCCAACATGCTCCCGCCAGCCGAGCGCAAGGATCTGCTGAAAGGCTATCTGAAGCGACTGTTCGATACCGATGCGCGCGTATATCTGCCGTTTGCACGCGCATGGAGTGAGTACGAAGGTTCATGTTCGACCCTGCTGCCGAACCCCGAGCTGGTGCGGCACTTTGCCGACGAAGCGCTTGGCCTGGCGCGCATGGAAGCGCATTACTTCTCCCACCAGTGCTTTCTCGAACCGAACCAGCTGCTGAACAGTCTCGATCGGATACGGCATCTTCCGGCTTCGATCGTGCAGGCTCGCTACGACATGGTGTGCCCGATCGTTAACGCCGATGAGCTGGCGCGCGCCTGGCCGACGGCAAAGTACACGGTGGTGCCTGACGCCGGGCATTCCGTCTGGGAGCCGTCGGTCAGCGCCACCGTGGTCGCTGAGGTCGACCGCATGAAGCTGCACCTCGCCAGCTAGCCGAGTGAGCGCGCTTCTTGCCCGCAGTCGGGTGCTTGTTGCTTCCCTCACCTGGGACTACGATCTTCGCATCACCGCAATTCGACAGGAGAACCCATGAAAGTCGCCGACATCCTCCGCGTCAAGGGCACTGCGCTCTATACGGTTGCGCCTGACGCGCCGCTTGCCGACGCGGTCAATCTGATGGCTGAGCTGGATATCGGGTCGGCGGTGGTGATGCAGTTTGGCGAGCTTGCCGGGATGCTGACGTTCCGCGAGGTGATCAATCGGCTGCATTCGAACGGCGGTGCGATCGGCGATGTTGCGACACGCGTTGCGATGGACCCGGCCCCGCTCACCGTCACGTCCGATACCGACATCATGGAAGTGCGCCGGCTGATGTTGGAGCGGCACGCGCGCTATCTACCGGTAATGGACGGCCGCACGCTGGCCGGTGTGATCTCTTTTTACGACGTGGCCAAGGCGGTGCTCGAAGAACAGAGCTTCGAAAACAAGATGCTGAAGGCGTACATCGGGGACTATCGCGAGCCCGAAGAAGCCCGCAGCTAGGACCTGTTCCCACTAAAGCATGGGATGCGTTGGGTCGCAATGCGGATGGCTGCGCGAAGAGCGGCGCTGTCGAATGGTGGTTCCATTCGCAAGCCGCTCGCCAAAGCAGACGCCGCATTTCTACCCAACCCGGAGGGAAAGGCCGCTTGCGGGCGCATTGCGTCGTTGTCGCTTCGCTTATTGGCATCAGCCAACGGCGCTCGCGACGCCTAGCACTGCACCCGCAAGCGGCCTTTCGCACTCATGTTTTAGTGGGAACAGGCCCTAGTGGAGCCGCACGGCACAGATCCGCTGACAAAGCCGGAGCCCGGCCGACTCTCCGAAGGCTTTCGCGTTGCCGTCATCGGCGCGGGCATTGCGGGTCTGTCTTGCGCGCGGATGCTTGCCGCACGCGGTGCGAAGGTCACCGTAATCGAGCAGGGCCGGAGGCCCGGCGGTCGTTCCGCTACGTTACGGACCGAGTTCGGCAACTTCGACCACGGTGCGCAATATTTCACCGTGCAAAGTCACGCATTCGAGCGCGCCGTTGCGCAGTGGCTGCAAGCCGGCGTCGCCAGGCGCTGGTCTGGCCGCATCATTGCGGTCGAAGGTGCGTCGAGCGAGGACAAGACCGCATCGGCGACGCGCTACACCGGTGCGGAAGGCATGATCTCGATTGCGAAGCACTTGTCAGAAGGAATCGATGTGCGGCTCGACACGCGCATTGGCTCCATTTTGCAGACAGGGATGCGATGGTCGCTGCTGGACGAAACGGAGCGCTCGCCGGCGCCAGGCGGGTTCGATGCGATGGTGCTTGCGATGCCGTCCGCGCAGGCCGGGCAGCTGGCGGGAGTTCCTGCCACGCTGGTGCAGCATCTGCGCATGGTCGAGTGGCGTCCCTGTTGGGCTGCAATTTTGACACTCCAGGTCGCCAGCGGCTTTGATTTTGCCGGAGCGTTCGTCAACGATCACGCCGCGTTGTCGTGGGTCGCACGCGAACACGACGAATCAGGCACCGAACGCTGGGTGCTGCACGCCACTTCGAGCTGGACGGTTACTCATCTGAACATGCCGAGTGACGACGTAGCGGCGCTGCTTGCGCAGGCGCTGGCCGAGCGCTTTAACTTCGGATTCCGACCGGCTTACGTAGCGGCGCATCGATGGCTCTATGCAACTCCAGTGCGGCCATTGCTTGAGCGCTATTTGTGGGATGCGAAGTTGCGGATCGGAGCGGTGGGCGATTGGTGTCAGGGCCCGCGGTTCGAGGGCGCGTTTCTATCCGGCGACGCGCTCGGCGCAGCGATTACGCCTTGAGTTTGCGTTCTGCGTTGTCACTGCTTCACGAGCGGCGTTTTGGACCGCTGTTCTGGGTGCAGTTTCTCGGCGCTGCTAATGACAACGTATTCAAGTTTGCATTCACGTTGCTGGCGACCTATTCGGCGGCC
>JBDTQZ010000537.1:0-2668 GCA_039931935.1 Burkholderiaceae bacterium
GCAACGTTATGGGCGGCAGTATCAGCACAATAGTGGCGGCAAGGTGCGCGACTCTTCCGCGCACGAGTCTATCGAATACCCGCTCTTTGCGTACGTGAGCCGGGGTTGTTACGGTGTCGCCAAAGCGCTGCGCACTGAATCCGCCGCGGTCTTGTTGAACCGATACTGGTAGTCGTAAATCTTGGCGCCCGCCTGATACAACTTGCCCGGACGCACGCCCGGCGTGCCTTTGCTTGGCTCGATGAACGCAATCTTGGCGGACTCGCGCTCGACATTGGTGACGCCGGTGTCGAGCGGATCGACGTTGGCTGGGAACGAGAGCACTACCGCACGCGTGCCGGCGATCGTTTGTTCTTCCCACACGCCTTCGTCGAGTGCCTTGGCGCCATCACGGTCGCAGAACAAGGTGCCCGTCTTTGCAGCAAACAGCTCAACCGAACCTTTCTTGACGCCACCAGGCTTGAACAGCATCGCGTACGGCTTCGCACCCGTACGGTCTTCGTACGCGAGGCAGTAGGGAATCTGCTTCGAGAAATTGCCGACAAACTGTCCGGTGTTGCTCGCGCCGGTGAACGACTCACGCGCCGGCAGCATCAGCACGTCGTCAATGAATCGCGCAACCACCATGTATGCGACCGATCCTGGCGGGAAAACGGCGCTGCCTACCTTGGCGGCTTCCTGCTTCAAATAGTTATCGGGCGTACGCAGAAATGGCTGCATGTGCTGGCCGGCCACGTCGAACGCCTCGAGTGTGATCGCCACGCGCAACGGGTTCTGCCCGGAGAAGATCATATAAATAGTGCCGTCGGGCGCGGGAATCGCGAAGTTCGGGCGGCCGACCGGGCGGCGTTCGCCGTTAAGCACGAAATTGCCCGCGTCGATATTGCTGTGAACGGCGCCGGTCTTCGCGTCGTTCGTTGTTTCGGTCAGCGCGTAGCGATTCTCCGCGCCGGGTTTATCAGCCGCCCGAAGGTTCGCGACGCGTGCACCGTTGATCAGATAGATGCCGTCACCGCGCAAAGCATCGAGACCGGGATTAGGAAGCGGTTTCGCACCTCGTACCGGACGCGGTTGCTTTAGCGGGCCGTACGTCTGAAGCTCGGTTGATAACTCGGTCGCTCCAGCGACGGCGCCCAGTGACAGTGCGACGCTCGCCATCGCGATTTTCAGGTTGAGGTGCATTTGGCTGATCTCCTGCCGCGTTCGAAACACTCGCATCGTAACGAACACGCGAAATCGCAATGATCGGAAAAACGGCGGGAATTCTCCCGCGAAGGTGGGACTCAAGCCGTGATCTCGATTAAACGACCTTGCCCGGGTTCATGACGTTCAATGGATCAAGCGTGCGCTTGATGGCGCGCATCAGGTTCATCTCGACGACCGATTTGTAGCGCATATTTTCATCACGTTTTAGTTGCCCGATGCCGTGTTCAGCAGAAATGGACCCCGAAAATCGTGTCACTTGATCGTGCACGCATTCGTATATCGTTACCTGCTGCTCAAAAAGCAGATCTTCGTCCGTCCCCGCCGGCGCCACGTTGTAGTGCAGGTTGCCGTCGCCTAAATGGCCGAACGTCACCATTCGAAT
Source organism: Burkholderiaceae bacterium (assembly GCA_039931935.1). Lineage (GTDB taxonomy): Bacteria > Pseudomonadota > Gammaproteobacteria > Burkholderiales > Burkholderiaceae_F > JACCZX01. Next base: position 1,589 of record JBDTQZ010000537.1, read on the forward strand.
GCCGGGAAAACGCTGAGCGAGTAGCGCGTCGGTTTCATCGATGAAGCGCGCGATCGAAGAAATCGGCACCGATATGTCGTGCTTGATGTTCTTGCCTTCGCGTGCCTGGGCTTCGGAGATCGATTCCCGCAGCGTCCAAAGCGAACGGCTCTGCGCTGCTGATTGCGCAATGACGGCATCGGCGATCAGTCGCTTTTCCAAAGCCTGCTCGGCAAGCGCCTGCAATAGTCCTGCTGCGTGCCGCTCGTCTTCGTGATCGCTCAGTTGCAGCAGCACGTACTGCCGATGCGCGCTCTCGAACGGTGAGCGCTGTTGCGGAAAATGTCGCGTCACCAATTGCAGGCACGTGGCGGAAAACAGTTCGAACGCGGTCAACGTCGGGCCGGCCACCGTTTGTGCCAGCACCAGTAGCGACAGCGCTGCGGACACTGAGTCGAGGGCGAACAGCGCCGTCACTTGCGAGCGGGGCAAAGGAAACGTTTTGAGGCACGCGGCCGTAATCACGCCGAGTGTGCCTTCGGCACCGATGAACAGGTCGCGCAGGTCATAGCCGGTGTTGTCTTTGCGCAGGCCGCGCAAGGCACTCCAGATCTCGCCCGACGGCAGGACGACTTCGAGCCCAAGCGCGAGCTCGCGCGCGTTGCCATAGCGCAGAACCTGCGTGCCGCCTGCATTCGTGCTCAAGTTGCCGCCGATCGTGGCGGTGCCTTCGGCCGCGAGCGAGAGCGGAAAGAGCCGGCCCGCCTCGCAAGCCGCGTGTTGCACATCGTGCAGCACGCATCCCGCCTCGACCGTGATCGTGCCATTGATCGTATCGACTTCGCGCACGCGATTCATGCGCTTCAATGACAATACGACTGCATCTCCTGACGTATCGGGCGTAGCGCCGCCTGCAAGCCCCGTGTTGCCGCCTTGCGGCACGATAGGCACGCGCAGCGCGGCACACGCGCGCACGATCTCTGCAACAGCGTTTGTATTCGAAGCAAGCACAACTGCCTGCGCCCGTCCAGTGAAGCGGCCGCGCCAGTCAGTCAGATAAGCCGCGGTGTCCTCAGGCGCTGAAAGCACATGCGACGCTCC
>JBDTQZ010000538.1:0-2658 GCA_039931935.1 Burkholderiaceae bacterium
GTCAATCAAGACGCGCCCGGCATCGACGTCGTAAAACCGGAAAAGCAGCCGCGCCTCGTAGTCCTCGTTGCCGAAGTACTTGACGGTCTCGAAATTCAGCAGCGAATCGACGGCACGCGATTGCGCCTTGCTCTCGAGCTCGTTCCAGCGTCGCCGCACGGCGGTACGCCAGTTGGTCACCGACACCGTGAATGCGATGTAGATCATCAAACTAGTCCCGACGATGGCGGCAAACCAAATTTCGTACTTCCACAGCAGATACGCAAACACCAGCGTGATCTCGATCAGCGTCGGCAAGATCGAGTACAAGGTAAAGCTGATCAGCGAAGAAATACCGCGAATGCCCTGGTCGATCTCGCGCGTAACGGCGCCGGTGCGGCGATCTAGGTGGTAACGCAACGAGAGCGAATGCAGATGCCGAAATGTCTTCAGCGCCAACGTGCGCGTCGCGGCCTGCGTCACCTTGACGAAGAAAAACTCGCGCAGCTCGGTAAATAGCGATGTCGACAGTCGCAACGCGCCATACGCGATGATCAATGCGAGCGGAACGACAAGAAGAGCGGTGACTGCCTGAGCGCTCGGCGTTGCCGGAGCCAGGCCGTCGACGATCTCTTTCAGCAAGATTGGCACCGATACCGTCGCGACCTTCGCAGCCACCAGGCACGCAAGCGCAAACAACACGCGGCCCTTGTATGCCCACAGATAGGGCAACAGAGTCCTGAGGGTTTTCCAATCGTTGCGCTCGACGCGCTCGGAGGGCAGTGCTTCCCGGGGTGGAGACCAACGCATCGTCAGCAGACGGCGTTCGAGGTTACGCTTTGCATCCGTTGATTATCTCAGCACGCCCATGTCCGAATCCGACCAGCTTCCCTCCGATCGCGTGGCCATGTTGCGCATGATGCCGATGCCCGCTGATGCGAATGTGCACGGCGACGTTTTTGGCGGCTGGATCATGTCGCATGTCGACGTCGCCGGCGCGATTCCGGCGGCGCGTCGTGCCGGAGGCCGCGTCGCGACCGTCGCTGTGACGTCGTTTGTTTTCAAGCAGGCAGTGTTCGTCGGTGACCTGGTCAGCTTCTACGCGGACATCGTAAGAATCGGCACCACGTCAATCACTGTTGACGTCGAGGTCTATGTCGAGCGAAATCGTATGGAGAAAGAAGTCGTCAAGGTAACCGAGGCAACGCTGGTGTACGTGGCCACCGACGAGCAGAGGAAGCCGCGATTGCTTCCGCCGGTATGACGCTTCGGTGATTCGAGGCTCAGCTACGCAGCGCCCGTTGCGGCGGCAGTGCTCCCGGCGATGTAGCCACCGACGATTGCAGTCAACAGGCCGTTGCCTTCCAGGTAGCCGCCGGCCGCATCACCCGACACGCCGCGGGCCGCCCCGCCGGCAGCAAGCAAATTGGGAAATGGCGAACCGTTCTTGCGCAACACTCGACCCGTCGCATCGATCGCCAGTCCCCCTTCCGTGCCGAGCAGTGCACCGGTCACGGGTACACCGTAGTACGGACCGAGCAGCATCTGAGTCGCCCGAAACTCGCGGCCGAACTCATCCGCTGCATCGTCGAACGCGAGTGCATTAACCAGTGCGATCGTAGCTTCTAGCCCTTCGCGCTTCACGCCGAGTTGCTCAGCCAGATCGCGCAACAGGCTTTCACGCTTGATGACACCGGACGTAACGGCGGTCGCGTAATTTGGCATCGTCAATCCGATCTCGTGCACCCGCTCATCGTAGATCATGAACGCGGTCGCACCCGGCTGCGCTAGCACGAACAAGGCGGACTCCGAATACCCCTCGTGTTCGTTCACGAAGCGCTCGCCGTCCCGATTGACCTGTACGGCACCCTCGGTCATCAGCGACCACGGCAGCGGCAAGCGCTGCGACAAGATCACCGCGCCGTGTGCCAAGAACCCATCAATATCGGCAAACTGTGCGTCCAGTGCAGTACCCCAGGCAAGGGCATCGCCCTGACTGCCGTCGTGGCCCGCGAACGGCAATCCGCGAACGTCCGGCAGATACTTGGCGACCAGCAAACTATTTCCGGCAAATCCATTGCACGCGAGTATCAGCGTCGTGCATCCGACGGACTCGACCTTGCTGCCTCGTTTGTAGCGAACACCAATGATGCGCTGCGCGTCATCGGTGACGAGGTCGGTTACGTGTGCGGAAGACTGCATTCGCACACCCTGGGTACCGAGCGCCGCATACAGCGACGACAGCAACGTGGCGCCGCCACGGTCTGCCAGCGCGTGCATCCGTGAAAGCGAGTGCCCCGGCGCAACGCCTTCGACCAGTTCGAACCGGATTCCGTATTGCTTGGTCAACCACTCCAGCACTTTCGCCGACGCATCGGTCAACGCCTTGACCAGCGGGGCGTAAGCCGAGCCGTTGGCCTTGGCCTGAATGTCATCGGCAAAACGTTGCGGAGTATCGGCGATGCCGCGCGACTTTTGTTCCGCGGTGCCTGCCGCGGGCACCATGCCGGACGAACAGGCGGTGGCACCGCTCGGCGCGGCATCTCGATCCAAAACGAGCACGTCTGCGCCCGCGCCACGCGCCGCGAGCGCCGCAGTAGCGCCGGCGCCTCCAGCGCCGATGACGACGACCGATGCAGTGGTGTCAAAGCGCGCAGTCGAGTCGTGCACGATCCCCAT
>JBDTQZ010000539.1:0-2653 GCA_039931935.1 Burkholderiaceae bacterium
GGCCGAGGTCGCGCCGGGCGCGCCGCTCCAGCCCCATCCGCACCATAGGTTTCCGACCATGTCGACCTTGATGCCGTCGATTGCGCCGGGGCCGTTTGCATCGACCGCTTTGGTCTTGTTCGATATGGTGCCGTTCGCGGCGACGTCGTAACTCCAGATCAGACGGTTGGGCTGCGCGCGACCTTCGACGATGTACAGCTTCTTCTCGTCAGGCGAGAACGCGATGCCATTGGGCCCGGCCAGCTCGGCCGTGACGAGTGCAAGCTTGCCATCGGGGGCGACGCGATACACGGAGTGGGGCAGCTCGGGCGTCGCCTTGTCGCCTTCCCAGTTGCCCCCGATGCCGAACGGTGGATCGGTAAACCAGATCGAGCCGTCGGATCTGCACACGATGTCATTCGGCGAGTTAAGCCGCTTGCCGTCGAACTTGTCGGCCAGCACGATGATCCTGCCGTCGTACTCGGTGCGCGTCACACTCCGAGTCAGGTGCTCGCATGCCAACAGCCGTCCTGCCGGTCGCGCGCCAGGCCGTTGGAGAAGTTGGAAGGATGGCGAAACACTGAGAAGGTACCGGCGGCTTCGTCGTAACGCATGATGCGATTGTTCGGGATGTCGCTGAGCAGCAGGTAACGGCCGTCACCGAACCACACCGGCCCTTCGGCCCAGCGCATGCCGCTGCCGAGCTGCTCGACGCTGCTGCTGTAGATGCGGTACTGCCGAAACTCGGGTCGAGAATTTGCACCGATGGGTCCGGGTAGCGCTGATTCGGTTTGAATTCGAACGATTGCGCGCTGACGACACTGCCGAGCGCCGCCAAACCGGTACCCGCCGATACCCTGAGGAAATCGCGCCGCGAATCGGTGATCTTGTTGTCTTCCATTCTTGTCTCCTGGTGGTGAAGCTGGTCTTAGTTATTTGGTGTGATTGTTGCCGAAACTTAGGTGCCGTTCTAGTCACCTGTCCATGGCCTGTGGTAAGTGCGCTGACGCGCTGCGATAGCATCCGCGGAAGCCTTCTCTCTCTTTGGCTCGAACTCCCGTGCGTCAGCTGCTTGCAATCCTATTGCTCACGTTCGTCGCCGCGACCGCGGTCGCGAAGCCGCGCGAAGCCGAGCGCTTCAACGCCTGGCTTGACGCGACGTGGGAAGAAATACTGGTGCGTCAGCCAATCTTGGCCACTTCGATTGGAGATCCGCGCTACAACGATCGCATCGTTGATTTCACGACGGCGGCGTGGCGAGCGGACAACCGACGTTTCATCGAGCGGCAACTGAAGGAGCTCAAAGGCTTCAACCGCGCTGCGCTCTCCGGTCAGGATCGCTTGTCCTACGACATCCTGAAGCTCGAGCTCCAGGAGTCGCTTGAAGGTTTGCGTTTCCCGGATTGGATGCAACCGGTCGATCAGCAGGGAGGTTTGCCGAGCTTCCTCGCGCAGATGGGATCGGGAGGCTCGATCCAGCGGTTCCGCACGACCAAGGATTACGACGATTGGCACAAACGGCTACGCGACGCGGTGCCAATCCTGGACGGAATGATCGACAACATGCGCACCGGCCTTATGGAGGGCGTGACGCAACCAACGATCGTCATGGAAAAGGTGCTGCCTCAGCTTGCAGCGCTGGCGGTGACCGATCCCGAACAGAGTGTGTTCTGGGGGCCGATCAAGAATTTCCCCGACGCTGTGCCCACTGCCGACCGTGAGCGGATCACAGCCGCGCTTCGCACGCTGATCAAGGAACAAGTGGGGCCTGCTTACCAGCGGATGCACGACTTCGTGCGCGGGCAGTACATCCAGATGGCTCGCAAGACAACCGCCTGGTCCGCACTGCCTGACGGCAAGGCCTGGTATGCCTACCGAGTGAAGCGCAGCACCACCACGGCGCTGTCACCCGATGCGATTCACGCGCTCGGCCAGCGCGAAGTGCAGCGGATCCTGGGCGAGATGGATAAGGTTCGGCGCGAAGTGAAGTTCGACGGTGATCTCCACGCCTTCTTCAAGCACTTGCAAAATGATTCACGCTACTACTACTCCAAGCCTGAGGATCTGCTTGCCGGCTACCGAGAGCTGCAGAAAAAGATCAACGCATTGCTACCTAGGCTTTTCGACATAGCACCCAAAGCCGACTACGAGGTGCGTGAGGTCGAAGCTTTCCGCGCGGCGAGTGCAGCCGGCGCCTCGTACATTGATCCGTCGGCCGATGGCTCGCGCCCGGGCATTTTCTATATCAACACATACAACCTCAAGGCCCAACCGATCTTCGGCATGGAAACGCTGTCGCTGCATGAAGCGTCACCGGGTCACCACTTTCAGAACTCGATTGCGCAGGAAGTCGAGTCGCTGCCGAAGTTCCGCCGCTTTGGCACTTTCTATGTCGCGTATTCGGAGGGCTGGGCGCTCTACGCCGAAAGTATCGGCAAGGAGCTCGGGCTCTTTTCGGATCCGTATCAGTGGTATGGCCGCTTGTCTGACGAGCAGTTGCGCGCAATGCGACTGGTCGTCGACACGGGCCTGCACAATAAAGGATGGACGCGGCTGCAGGCAATCGATTACATGCTCACCAATTCGTCGATGGCCGAAAGCGACGTCGTTGCCGAGGTCGAGCGCTACATCGTCATCCCGGGCCAGGCACTGGGTTACAAGATCGGCCAGTTGG
>JBDTQZ010000540.1:0-2653 GCA_039931935.1 Burkholderiaceae bacterium
CGGCGGCGAACGGCACGATGATGCGAACCGGTTTGGACGGGTATTCCTGCGCGTGAGACGCGATGGCGAAAAACGCGAGGCTCGTGCCAAGTACCAGCTTGCTAACGCGTTGCAGCATGAATGCTCCCATGTTGACTGGGCCGCGCTCGCGACCACAGCAGGCCAGACCCTCAGTTGGTTTGAAGCGTCGTTCCCACCCTACCTTCTACACCACAAGGAACGCAAGCTAGCTTGCATCAAGCGAGCGCGGGTATACAGGCCGACAGGTTTATTACTCCGCCAGCGCCCGCGCAGTCCGCGTTAGTTGATGCTCCTCTCCCAGCGAATTCACCAGGCTGACTGTTGCACGTTTCGCTGTGAGCCCGGCCTCGGCCGGTTTGCCGAGAGCGCGTTGCGCCTGTGCGAGCAAAAGGAGAGCTTCGCCTACATGAGCACTGCGCGCCGGATCGCGCGCAGTGCGCTCGGAAAAGACTACCGCATCCATTGCGAAAGCACGGGCGCGTTGAGCATCGTCGGCTGCCAGATACACCTTTGCCGCCACCCGCAACGCCGAGGCTAAAACCACGGCGCTCTCTCCTGGCGTTTTATGCATCCGCGCAAGCTCTTCTTCAATTACGCGGACGGCGTCTGATGTCTTTCCCTCCGCCAGTCGCAGGCCCGCCCGCACCGTTGCGGGCGTGTTGACAACGTAACGCCCCCGTGCAGGAGGGCGCTCCGATTCGACGCGGGCAAGTAATTGCTCCGCTGCCTCGAATTGCCCCTGGTCCGCGTAGACCTGCGCCAATGCAAACTCGGCGAGGATTGCGAAATCGGGATTGCCCAGAGATTGGAATCGGCGAACTGCCTCTTCTAGCAGAATCTTCGCTTCGTCGAGCTCGCCGAACTTCAGCATCAATTGCGCACGAAACATTCCCAACCAAGGCGGTGCGGCATCGTCGCCGGTTACCGCGCGCCAGCGGGTAGCGAGTGACTCTTGAATCGGTCGGGCACTCTGGTACTCCCCCATGGCAGCGAGCACCGATGCCTCGTTTTGCAGCCCCATCAAAAAGCCAACCGTTTCTGCCTGACCGGATTCCTCATCTAACCGCCGCAGCCGCTGCGAGACTTCGTAACTCGCCGGCAGCTCTCCACGCTGCTTATGCAGCGCTGCCTGGAACGAGAGCAGTGACGCATAGCTCGCAACACGCATCTCTCCCGCGCGTTCAAGACGAGCTGTCGCATCCTTGATGCTAGTCAGCGCGCGGTCCAAGTCGCCCCGCCCCTGAGCCAACGCGGCGTCCGCCTTTAGGCAGCTGATCGTCGTTTCGACGCAGGACGCGTGAGTTGATCGAGCGCTCTCATTCCGATTCGCAATTGCTCCTGGGCAAGCGCCGGCTCCCTGCGTCGCGTGTGGTAATCCACGGCCTTGCAGGCCACCTCCGCGATCAGTTCCGGATCACCGCTGGCGCCTGCGATCAAGCCCGCGCGCTGATTAACAGCGAGGCCACGCTCCAAGTCGCCCAAGTTGAAGTAATGCCCGGCAATGGGCATCAACAGGTCGACAGCAATTCGCGGGTCCCGCGTGAATTGCTTCTCGACCAGTACCACGCTGCGATCCAGAATCTCCCGCTGCGTCAGCGGTTGACCGGCATCACTTATCGCGGTCAGCATCAGGTTCAAAAGGTTGCTTTTCGCGAGTGCACGCTCCGCCTGAAACCGCGCCTCGTCACGCTGGTTACGCGCCTCGATAGCCTGCCACGTCGTTGCGATCACACCCGCGAGTAAGGCCAGCAGCGTCACCGACGCGGCACCGACCGCGAGCCGGTATCGGCGCACGAACTTGCTGGTGCGGTAGGCGAGCGAATCAGCGCGCGCACTGACGGGCTCGTGATCCAGATAGCGGCGCAGGTCGTCAGCGAGTGCGGCCACGGTCGGATAGCGCTCGGCGGCCTGCTTCTTTAGCGCCTTGGCGACGATGTTGTCGAGGTCGCCGCGCAAGGTGCGTGCAAGCTTGGGCGCAACAGTGACACGGGCCTGCACGGTACTTTCATCGGCTTTCGCCGCCGCCTCTGACACAAGCGCTGGCTCTTTGTCGACCACGGCGCGCACACGATCGACCGCCGTTTGCGTGGGCAGCGCCGTTGGATGCCGGCCTGCCAGCAACTGGTACAGAAGCACGCCGAGCGCGTACACATCGGTGGCGGTGGTCACGTCGTGGCCCTGCACCTGCTCGGGCGCGGCGTAGTCGAGAGTGAACGCACGGCCCGCTAGGTGCGTCAGTTCGGTGGCCGAGGCGGCCGTGTCTTGTTCGGCAAGCAGCTTGCCGATGCCGAAGTCGAGCAGCTTCACCTGGCCCTGCGCCGTAACCAGAATGTTGGAAGGCTTAAGGTCGCGGTGCAAGATCAAGTTGGTATGCGCGTGCGCCACGGCTGCCAGCACGTCGAGGAACAGATGCAAACGCTTATCAATCGACAGCGCGTTGCCGTCGCAGTAGCGATCGAGCGGTACGCCCTCGATGTATTCAAGTACGAGGTAGGGCTGCCCACCCACGGTGGCACTGGTGGCCACCCCCGCATCCAACAGCCGCGCGATGTTCGGATGGGTCAGGCGCGCCAGCATGTTGCCCTCGCGCGCGAAGCGCTCGGCGCCGCCGCGCGCGAGCAACGCGAGGTTC
>JBDTQZ010000541.1:0-2649 GCA_039931935.1 Burkholderiaceae bacterium
GCGAACCGGCGAACACGCTGATCGAGCTCGCCGTATGTCAGCTCGCGTTCATCGTCGCGATATGCGAGCTTCGATCCGCGTGCGGCATTTACTTCCAGTAAATGCCGGGCGAAGTTGAACTGCGCGGGTGGAGGATTTGCAGCCATGGCAGGGCGAGCGCAAGCGGGCGGGGGTAGGCGCAGGATAATGTGCGTCAAGACAGACACGCAAGGAGCTCGGTGGAGCCGCCGGTCGACTACCAGACCCACCCCGATCGTTACGATCACATAAAGATCGACTACGACGGTGCGATCGCGCGCATCGTGATCGACGTGCAGGAAGATCGCGGCATCCGTCCGGGCTACAAGCTGAAGCTGAATTCGTACGATCTCGGCGTCGATATCGAGCTGCACGATGCTGTGCAGCGGATTCGCTTTGAGCACCCCGAAGTGGGCAGCGTCGTCGTCACCAGCGGCAAGGACCGTATTTTCTGTTCGGGCGCCAACATCTTCATGCTCGGCTTGTCGTCGCATGCGTGGAAAGTCAACTTCTGCAAGTTCACCAACGAGACGCGCAACGGCATCGAGGATGCCAGTCGCTACTCTGGGCTGAAGTTCATCGCCGCGTGCAATGGCACGACGGCGGGCGGCGGCTACGAGCTCGCACTGGCCTGCGACGAGATTTTCCTGGTCGACGATCGCTCGTCGGCCGTCAGCCTGCCGGAAGTGCCGCTGCTTGGTGTGCTGCCCGGCACCGGCGGGCTGACGCGGCTCACCGACAAGCGCAAGGTGCGGCACGACCTTGCCGACATTTTCTGCACGACGACCGAAGGCGTGCGCGGCGCGCGCGCCAAGGAGTGGCGGCTGGTGGATGCGGTGGTCAAGTCGCAGCAATTCGCCAACGAGGTCAGGCAACGCGCGCTCGAGCTAGCATCGCAGAGCGATCGACCGACCGACGCGCGCGGTGTCGCACTGACGCCGCTGAAGCGCACGATCGACGAAGCGGGTTATCACTACGAGTTCGTCGACGTTGCGATCGATCACGCAGAGCGCCGCGCCACGTTGACCGTCAGCGCGCCGAGTGCGCCGCAACCGCAGAGCATCGACGACATCGTGGCCGCGGGCTGCGGCTGGTGGCCGCTCGCAATGGCGCGCGAGCTAGACGACGCCATCCTGATGCTGCGAACGAATCAACTCGACATCGGTACGTGGGTCCTGAAAACGCGCGGTGAGATCGAAGCAGTCCTTGCAGTCGACGCCGCGCTCGATGAGCACCGGAATCACTGGTTTGTGCGCGAGACGATCGGCATGCTCCGGCGCACGCTGGCGCGGCTCGATGTTTCATCGCGCTCGCTGTTCGCGCTGATCGAGCCGGAATCGTGCTTCGCCGGAACACTGTTCGAACTCGCGTTGGCCGCCGACCGCAGCTATATGGCGGCCGAAGGCGCAGCGGTTGCATTGTCCCCGCTGAACTTCGGAACGTTGCCGCGAGTCGACCGGGTCGCACGTCTCGAAGCGCGCTTTTATTGCGAACCGGAACCCGTTGAGCGTGCACGCGATGAGATCGGCAAGCCGCTGTCGGCGGCAGACGCACTTGAACTGGGACTGGTCACCGTGACGCCTGACGAGCTCGACTGGGCCGACGAAATCCGCATCGCACTTGAAGAGCGCGCCAGCCTGTCACCCGACGCGCTGACCGGCATGGAAGCGAACCTGCGCTTTGGCGTGACCGAGACGATGGAGTCTCGCGTGTTCGGTCGGCTCTCCGCGTGGCAGAACTGGATCTTCACGCGCCCGAATGCAGTGGGTGAGGCCGGTGCGCTGAAGGTCTACGGCAGCGGCAACAAGGCGCGATTCGATTGGGAAAGAGTATGAGCATCAACGCCACGGACAAAATTCCCAACAACGTCGACCTCGCGGGTGACAAGGCGCTGCAGCGCGCACTCGAGTATTGGCAGCCGAAGTTCATCGACTGGTGGCGCGAGACGGGGCCCGACGGCAGTCAGGGCTTTGACGTCTATCTGCGCACCGCGATCAGTGTCGAGCGCGACGGCTGGGCCAACTTCGGTTACGTCAAGATGCCCGACTACCGCTGGGGCATCTTTCTGAATCCGGTGCGGTCCGGCGGCACGATCAACTTCGGCGATCACAAGGGCCAGCCCGTTTGGCAGGAGGTGCCAGGAGAGCACCGCGCGAATCTGCGTCGCATTATCGTCACTCAAGGCGATACCGAACCGGCGTCGGTCGAGCAGCAGCGCCATCTGGGGTTAACCGCACCGTCGCTATACGACCTGCGCAATCTGTTCCAGATCAACGTCGAGGAAGGTCGCCATCTATGGGCGATGGTTTATCTGCTGCATCGCCATTTCGGTCGCGACGGCCGCGAGGAAGCCGAAGCCCTGCTCGAGCGCCGCTCGGGCGATGCCGACAATCCGCGCATCCTCGGTGCGTTCAACGAGAAGACGCCCGACTGGCTCGCGTTTTTCATGTTCACTTACTTCACCGACCGCGACGGCAAGTTTCAGTTGAATGCGCTGGCGGAGTCGGGCTTCGAGCCGCTGGCGCGCACCACGCAGTTCATGCTGACCGAGGAGGCGTATCACATGTTCGTCGGCGAATCCGGCATCACACGCGTGATGCAGCGCACGTGCGAGGTGATGAATCAACTCGC
>JBDTQZ010000542.1:0-2647 GCA_039931935.1 Burkholderiaceae bacterium
GAGCGCAAGCGTTGGGCGGAGCGGGCCTGCCTTCGGGGCGTCGCCCGAGGAACGGAGCAACGCCGGGGCGGTTGAGCAAAAAAGCGCTTCAGCCCTTTTTTGCGCCGGCGTTGTGAGTACCGCAGTGGTCGGCACGAAGTGCCCGACGCCCAGGCAGGGCGGCTCCGCCCAACGTTTGCGCGCCGCGACGAAACCAGCAAACGTACTACGCCAAATGCTGTCGCTCCGCAAAAATGCGCCGGAAAGTTTCCTGAAGCGGTCTTACTTCGGCATTCTTGAACACTCCGCGCTGCGCAAGCTCCGCATGCAATTGCGGCAGCCGATAATGCGGAACCGCTGGAAACAGGTGATGCTCGACGTGATAGTTCACGTGATGCGGGAACATGACGAAGCGCGCAAGCGGGCCGACGAGGTTCGTACGCGCCGCAGTGAGCGGTGTTGAAAGATCGGTCACCGCACCGTGTTCGCACACGGCGCGCAATCGCAGAATCGGTTGAATAACGGTGGCGAGCGGCAGCGTCCACAGGACCAGGTACTTGATCAGGGCGAACGGCCCGCCGAGCGCCAGCACCAGGATCGGCGCGCCGACATGAAAGGCGACCACGCCCCAGCGGTCGCGCCGGGCCGCCGTGCGTAGTGCGACCGACGTGTCGTCGAGCGGACGTTGCGCCTGCTGCGTATCCGCGTTGATCGCAGGATTGCCGAAGAAGTACGCGTATGTCTTGAACGCACTTAACCCACAGATGTCTTTCGCGAGTTTTTTCAGCAGATACACCTTGCCCCTTGGATATCCGCCGTGCAGAGCGATATCGGGATCGACTTCGCCGTAGAGATTGTTGTGATGCAGCCGGTGAATGACACGGTAACTCATCATCGACACGCCGCCGATGGTTCCGACGAAACGGCCGATCGCATCGTTCAGCCATCGAGTTCCGTAGAGCCGGTAGTGCGCCGAGTCGTGTGCGAGCACAAATAACGCGTGCTGCTGAGTTCCTATCAAGAACACAGCAGGCAGCACGATCCACCATGTGAAGTGCGTCCAGGCAACGCCCAGCACCAGCGCGATGGTCACCAGCGTCGTCGCTACCGCCAGTGTCGAGCGCAGCGGGGACAGCCGGGTCAGATCGGCCAGCGTTTCGGCCGGCAATAGTCGGCGGACTTGCCCCGCGTCGGCGCGCACGGGGTTCGCCGCCGTGCCGCGCAGGTCGTCACGGAACTCTTCGCCGCGTTCTGGCGTTACCTCGTTTGTCATGCCGTCGAACGTCCTGTCGCCTATGATCACCACCAATATAAGCTTCGGCAGCCTGCAGGAAAACCGATGAAACTATCCAGCGATTCACTCGAAGACGGTAAGTCAATTCCGGCCGAGTTCGCGTTTTGCAAGACCGATCCGACCAAACATGCAACGCTGTCGGAAAACCTGAATCCACATCTTGCTTGGGACGACGTTCCGGCGGGGACAAAATCATTTGCACTGATTTGTCACGACATCGATGTTCCCAGCAAGCCCGATGATCTGTTCAAGGAAGACCGGGAGATTCCAACGTCGCTACCGCGCGTCGATTTTTATCACTGGGTGCTGGTCGACATTCCGCCGACGCAGCGCTTGATCGAAGCGGGAAGCTATTCCAAAGGGGTGAAACCGCGCGGCAAGAACGGACCGGTGGCGCCGAACAACACACGGCACGGAGTGAACGGCTATACCGACTGGTTTGCCAGCGATCACGACATGAACGGCGACTATTTCGGCTACGACGGTCCGTGCCCGCCGTGGAACGACTCGATCGTGCACCATTACGTGTTCACGCTGTACGCGCTCGATGTCGCTCGCGTTCCGCTCGAAGGTAAGTTCAGCGGACCGGATGTGTTGAAGGCGATTGAGGGTCACGTCTTCGCGAAGGCGCACCTGACCGGCACGTACACGCTTAATCCGCGTTTGGCCAAGGTCGCATGAAGACGAAGCTGCTGCTGATCCGGCACGGCGAGACTGCGTGGAACGCCGCGCACCGCATTCAGGGCCAGCTCGACATTCCGCTATCGCCGCTGGGCATACTGCAGTCGGCGCGTCTGGCCGAGTGCCTGGCAAATGAGCCGATCGATGCGGTGTATTCAAGTGCGCAGTCGCGCGCATGGCTAACGGCCGCTCCGCTGGCTGCGCGACTCGGTCTAGACATCATCGCAGAGCCGAGATTGCGTGAACGATCGTTCGGGATTTTCGAAGGGCTCACACTGGAGGAGATTGCCGCGCGCTATCCAGCCGAATTCATGAAGTGGCGCGAACGTGACCTGGCCTGGCGGCCGGAAGGCGGCGAAACCGGCCAGCAGCTGATCGATCGCGTGATGTCCGCGGTGACGGAGATCGGTACGCGCCATGCGAGTCAGACTGTTGCTCTCGTTTCGCACGGCGGCGTGCTGGACGTCGTCTATCGCGCTGCGCGTGTGCTGCAGTGGCATGCGCCGCGTGAGCATCAGATGCTCAATGCGGCGGTCAATCGACTGACCGCGTCCGTGCCAGCATCTGATGCGGCCCCCATTGCGCTCTCGATCGACCTCTGGGGCGACGTCGCGCATTTGCAGGAATGCCGCGACGAGTTGCCGGTTTAGTGCGATCCGGGCGGCTGGCATAATTTCGCCGCCATCCGGGATC
>JBDTQZ010000543.1:0-2643 GCA_039931935.1 Burkholderiaceae bacterium
GCGCGGTGACGACCTCGCCATCGTCACGCTCGGGTTCGGCGAGATCGTTCGCATTTTCATCAACAACCTGAACTCGCCGCTCAATATCACCAACGGACCGCAGGGCCTCACGCTGATCGACCCCATCAAGATTGGCGTCACTTTCTCGAAGACCATAAATTTCTTCGGTTATGAAGTGTCATCGCTGGTGCTGTACTACTACCTGTTTCTGGCGCTGACGATCATCACGGTCGTCATTTGCATGCGACTGCAGGATTCACGACTGGGCCGCGCGTGGATGGCGATTCGGGAGGACGAGATCGCAGCGAAAGCGATGGGGATCAACGTCCGCAACGTCAAGCTGCTTGCGTTCGCGCTGGGCGCAACATTCGGCGGCGTCGCGGGCGCCATGTTCGCTGCCTTTCAGGGATTCGTATCGCCCGAATCCTTCGTGCTCAGCGAATCCATCATCGTTCTGGCGATGGTCGTGCTGGGTGGAATCGGCCACATACCGGGAGTGATTGTGGGTGCCATATTGCTGGCGGTTCTACCCGAAATTTTGCGATACACGGTCGAGCCGGCGCAGATGTTCTTGTTCGGCACAGTGATTCTCCCGGCTGAAATATTGCGGATGATGCTGTATGGCCTCGCGATGGTGCTGATCATGCTGTATCGGCCAAGAGGCTTGTGGCCGGCGCCGGAGCATGGAGTGAATCCCGTCGTGCAGCTGCATTCGCGGCTGGTGGCCTGAGCGTAGGTGGCAGTGGCCGACGTCGTTCTCAAGGTATCAGGCGTTAACAAGCGCTTCGGTGGATTGCAGGCGCTGTCCGATGTTGGAGTCGAAATCGAGCGTGGGCAGATTTACGGACTCATCGGACCGAACGGTGCAGGCAAGACCACGTTCTTCAACGTTGTCACAGGCCTTTACGCACCAGATTCCGGCACCTTCGAACTCGCAGGGGCACCCTACTCGCCGAGCGAAGTACACAAGGTCGCCGCCGCTGGTATCGCGCGCACATTCCAGAACATCCGGTTGTTTCCCGATATGACCGCGATGGAAAACGTGATGGTCGGCCGCCACGTTCGTACCAAGGCCACCGCCCTCGGTGCGATCTTGCGCACGGGTGCCACGGTTGCTGAGGAGCGCGGAATCAGGAAGCGCTCGCTCGAGTTGCTCGAGTACGTCGGCGTCGCCAAATACGCCGACTATCAGGCGCGGACACTCGCTTACGGAGATCAACGCCGACTCGAAATCGCGCGTGCACTTGCGACCGATCCCAAACTGCTCGCACTCGACGAACCCGCCGCCGGCATGAACGCGACCGAGAAGCTCGCGCTGCGCGCGTTACTCGAAGCGATCTGCCGCGACGGCGTAACGATCCTACTGATCGAGCACGACGTCAAACTCGTGATGGGGCTGTGCGACCAGGTCACCGTGCTCGACTACGGCAAGGTAATCGCCGTTGGCACGCCAGGTGACGTGCAGCGCAATCCAGCCGTAATCGAAGCGTATCTCGGGGCTGCTCACACAAACGTTGCCACAAAGGCGCTGGCATGACCGGCGCCGTATTGAGCGTGCGTGGCCTGAAGGTGGCCTACGGCGGAATTCGGGCCGTCAAAGGCATCGATCTGGAAGTGCGGGAAGGAGAGCTCGTGACACTGATCGGTGCCAACGGCGCCGGCAAGACCACGACGCTCAAAGCTATCACCGGCACGCAAGCCTGGAGCGGTGAAGTCGACTACATGGGCGCATCTACAAGGGGCCAGGCGCCGTATCAGCTGCTGACCAAGGGTTTGACGATGGTCCCCGAAGGCCGCGGTGTGTTCGCGCGCATGAGCGTCACCGAAAATCTGCAGATGGGCGCATTCGTGCGCAAGGATGCCAACGGCGTCAAGCGCGACATCGATCAGATGTACGCGCTCTTTCCGCGCCTGAAGGAGCGCGCCAAGCAGCTGGCCGGAACACTCTCGGGCGGAGAGCAGCAGATGCTCGCGATGGCGCGTGCGTTGATGAGCGAGCCCAAGCTCTTGTTGCTCGATGAACCCTCTATGGGCCTGGCACCCATCCTCGTCGAAAAGGTGTTCGAAGTGATCCGGTCGGTGGCCGAAAGGAAGGTGCCGATGCTGCTGGTCGAGCAAAATGCGCGGCTCGCATTGGAAGTTGCGCAGCGCGGGTACGTGATGGAGTCCGGCTTGATTACGTTGTCGGGCGATGCAAAGTCGCTGCTGAATGATCCGAAGGTGAGAGAAGCGTATTTGGGAGAAGCAGCTTAAGAAACGGCGCGACGCGCAAGCCGCGAACAAAACATTGCAGCCGCGAGCGTTTGGCAGTGCGACACTGCCTGGGCGTCGGGCACTAAAGTGCCGACCCTGCGGTACTCGCAGCCGCCGCGTCGAAAAAGGGCTAAAGCGCTTTTTCGCCGACGACCCGGCGCCTGCTCCGCTCCTCGGGCGACGCCCAGAAGGCAGCGCCGCACTGCCAAACGCTCGAGTCGTGACAGCACATCGAACTGTGAGGAAAAGCTTTCGTGCCAAATCGAACAACGTCTCACAGCAACGGCTGGCGCAGCGGCACCGCCAATTGAGACGTCGCCCGAGGAACGGAGTCGGGCCGGGGCAGTTGAGCGAAAAAGCGCTTTAGCCCTTTTTCGCGCGGCGTTTGTG
>JBDTQZ010000544.1:0-2639 GCA_039931935.1 Burkholderiaceae bacterium
GTTGGCCAAGCGCATTGAAGAACAGGCCAAGGGCATGGTGGTGCCGGCTACGTTGTTTGAGAAGTTTGGCTTTAACTACATCGGCCCGATTGACGGCCACGACCTGGATTCGCTGATTCCCACGCTGGAAAACATCAAGCACCTCAAGGGTCCGCAGTTTCTGCATGTCGTCACCAAAAAGGGGCAGGGCTATAAGCTCGCCGAAGCCGATCCGGTGCTGTATCACGGCCCGACGAGGTTCGATCCGAATGTCGGCTACACGGCGGCCTCCGCGAGCAAGCCGAGCTACACGAGAATTTTCGGCGATTGGCTGTGCGACATGGCCGCGCTCGATGGGCGATTGATCGGCATCACGCCGGCGATGCGCGAAGGCTCGGGCCTGGTTCGCTTTGAACACGAATACCCCGACCGCTACTTCGACGTCGGCATTGCCGAGCAGCACGCCGTGACGTTCGCAGCCGGCCTTGCGTGCGATGGCATGAAGCCGGTGGTCGCGATCTACTCGACCTTCCTGCAGCGCGCCTATGACCAGTTGATCCACGATGTCTGCATTCAAGATCTGCCGGTCGTGTTCGCGCTCGATCGCGGAGGGCTGGTCGGCTCCGATGGAGCCACTCACCACGGCGCATTCGATCTCAGCTATCTGCGTTGCCTTCCCAACACGACGGTGATGGCCGCGTCGGATGAAAACGAGTGTCGGCAGATGCTGTACACCGCGTTCAAGCAGGATGGCCCGGCCGCGGTTCGATATCCGCGCGGAGTCGGGCCGGGTGTTGCGATCGAACAGGCGATGAGCGAATTGCCGATCGGGCGCGGCGAAGTTCGACGTAGCTCGAGCGCTGTGTCCGGCCGCCGCGTTGCCATCCTCGCGTTCGGCTCGATGGTGTCGCCGGCGTTGGCGGCTGCCGAGCAACTCGATGCGACGGTTGCAAACATGCGCTTCGTAAAGCCGATCGATGACGAGTTGGTGGCCAAGCTCGCACGCACGCACGACGCGGTGGTGACAATCGAAGAGAACGTCATTGCGGGCGGCGCCGGCAGTGCGTGTCTCGAGTCGCTTGCCGCGCAGCGTATCGAGGTCCCCGTGCTGCAACTGGGGCTACCCGATCGCTTTATCGATCATGGCGATCCGGCCGCCCTGCTAAGAGAGTGCGGCCTTGATGCGGCCGGGATCGTTGCGGCGATTCGCGCACGGTTTCCCGAGTTGACGCGAACAGTTCGCATTGTGCAGTCTGCTGCTTAGCAACCGTTTCGGCGTCCGCCGATGAGACCGATCGTCATCGTGCAGCACGAGGCCGACGCTGGCCCAGGGCATTTCGAAACCCACCTGCTACAGAGAAATATGCCGTACCAGATGGTCCGCGTCTACGCCGGTGATCCGGTGCCGGTGTCTGCTGCTTCCTATTCGGGTATCTGTTCGCTCGGTGGCAGCATGAGCGCAAATGACGCGTTGCCGTGGATCGATGAAGAGCTTGCGTTGCTGCGCGACGCCGATCGGCGCGAGATACCGATCATCGGCCACTGCCTCGGCGGGCAACTGCTCGCAAAAGCCTTCGGTGCGCCCGTGACACGCAGTGCAATGCAGGAGATCGGATGGAGCGACGTCGAAGTTGACGACATCCAGCTTGCGCGCGAATGGATCGGCAGCGCGCCGGTGTTCAACCTATTTCAATGGCACGGCGACACGTTTGCGCTGCCCGCCGACGCGCGACGGTTTTTGACGAGCCCGCTATGCGCGAACCAGGCGTTCGTAATCGATCGTGGACATCATGCGCATCTCGGAATGCAGTTTCACGTCGAAATGACGCCGTCGCTGGTCAATGGAT
This sequence comes from Burkholderiaceae bacterium, assembly GCA_039931935.1. Lineage (GTDB taxonomy): Bacteria > Pseudomonadota > Gammaproteobacteria > Burkholderiales > Burkholderiaceae_F > JACCZX01. The sequence goes on from JBDTQZ010000544.1 coordinate 1,827, forward strand.
GGGTCGGCAACTCAGACGGCCAACGCGAAATCGGTGAGGCGTTTGAACGGCAGGGCGGTGTCGGTGTGCAACGCGCGGAAGAAATCGTTCTGCACTTGGACCAGCGCACGCAGCGGATGAGCCGCGTTGCTAATCGGATCTATGACCGCTGGCTACGCGGCCTGCGACGGTGACGAGCGCTAACGGCGCAGTCGCGCGGGCTTCCAGGGATCGGACAATCGGCTCGATCCATAAAGTTCTTGGACGGTGGCTGCGGGCCGATGCGGACAGATCCTTTGATGCACGCTCGCCAGCACCATTAACTCGGCCATCGCGTCGGGTGCGAGGTTCAAGGACGAGTCGCGGCCGCTGTACACCTTCTCGAAATACTGGTTGAGTTCCGGAAATCCCCACAGCAGCCGCAGCGTCTGTATCACCGCAGGATGCCGCCGCTCCAACACCGACAAGCAGGTTGCATCGACGGACGTCGGTGCGGTTGCGCGTGCACTTGGGGTGGGAGCTGGCCGGCCTTCGAGATTTGCATCGACCGATGCGACGAAGGCGTTGAAGCGGGAAGACGTTGTTCGCATGGCGCCGGAGGTTAAGGGTAATCCTTCCGGATGACAAAACACCGCCGACGATCGGTCGGTTTCGCAGCGAAGTCGGCGGAACCTAAGCGTTCAGTCCCGAAAGTTTTCGAAAGTCAGCGGCAATTCAGTCACTTGACCACGCAGCAGCGCGATGCACTCTTGCAGTGCGTCTTTTTTTGCGCCGGCGATGCGCACGGCGTCGCCCTGAATGCTCGCGGTCACTTTCAACTTGCGTTCCTTCACC
>JBDTQZ010000545.1:0-2639 GCA_039931935.1 Burkholderiaceae bacterium
GCGCTGCGCAATATCACCAAGCGCTACCCGGCGGCGATCGCCAACGATTCAGTTTCGTTGCAGGTGATGCCCGGCGAGATCCATGCGCTGCTCGGCGAAAACGGCGCGGGCAAGAGCACGTTGATCAGAATCGTGTACGGCCTCACAAGGCCCGACGCGGGAAAGATTGCCGTCGATGGAGCGATCGTCGACATCGATAGCCCACGCCGCGCTCGCTCGCTTGGCATCGCCATGGTGCTCCAACAGTTTGCGTTGTTCGATTCGCTCAGCGTGCTGCAGAACATCGCTCTCGGCTTGCCGCCGGCACCCATCACTGCGATTGAATCACGCGTTGTCAAGCTCGCAGCCCAATATGGCCTCGAGGTCGATCTTGCCGAGCGTGTGCACGATCTATCGGCAAGTGAGCGGCAAAGAATCGAAATTCTGCGCGCGCTAATGAGCGCGCCGCGTGTGTTAATCCTCGACGAGCCGACGTCGGTACTTACGCTGCGGGCGATCGAGCGACTGTTCGAAACGCTAAAAGAACTGGCTAATGGCGGCATGAGCATCGTTTTCATCAGCCACAAGCTGCACGAAGTTCGCAGACTCGCGACGCGCTGCGTGGTGATGCGAGCCGGCAAGGTCGTCGCTGAGGTCGATCCGCGAACACAATCCGACGCGAGCCTGGCGCAGCTGATGCTGGGGGTAGAGCCATCAATCATTGCGACGCACGAGTCTGCGGCCGCAGAGATTGCCCTCGAAGCTCAACAGCTCGGCATTTCCGGACTGGAACAACGCGAATGTCTCACGGACGTGTCATTCGACGTGCGAAGCGGCGAGATCGTGGGCATAGCGGGCATCGCCGGCAATGGCCAGCAGACACTGATGGCAGCCCTTGCCGGCGAGCTGCTTGTAGAGTCCCGTGCGATTCGACTATTCAATCAACCGGTGGGTCGGATGAATGCGGCGCAGCGCCGGGCGCGGGGTTTGCGATATGTTCCCGAACAACGCTTGGGTCACGCGGCTGTGAGCGGCATGACGCTGGCCGACAATGCGTTGCTTACCGATGCGGCGCTGCAGTCGAGTGCCGCCTTGAACATCGCCCGCGCACACATCGCGGCGGCAGAAATCGTTCAGCGCTTCCACGTGCGTGCCGCAACGATCGATCAGAACATCGAGACGTTATCTGGTGGGAATCTGCAGAAGTTCATCGTCGGCCGCGAAGTGTCGCCCGAGCCGCGTGTGCTGCTACTTGATCAGCCCACGTCGGGCGTCGATGCCGGGTCCGCCGCCGCGATTCGGAATGAACTCATCGCGCTGCGCGAGGCGGGATGCGCGATATTGATCGTGTCGGAGGACATCGACGAGCTGTACGAACTCGCGGACCGGCTGATCGTGATGGCCAACGGACGCATGTCGCGGCCACACGTGCCGCGCCAACTCAGCTCGGCCGAGCTCGGCCGCTTGATGGCAGGCAAATGGAACGCTGAAGAACACGGTAGCGAGCAAGCGGAGAACGTCGTGTGACTGCCTGGAAGCTCGTGCAACGCCATACGGCGTCGCGAAGGTGGACCTGGCTATCGCCGCTCGTCGCAATCGCGCTAACGCTTCTCGCCGGGTGCGCCCTCTTCGCGGCGCTGGGTACCGGCGCGTGGCAAGGGTTGAGTGTCTTCATCATTGCTCCGTTGGCGAGTGTGCGCGGCTGGAGCGAGTTGGCACTGAAAGCGACGCCGCTGATGCTGTGCGGGTTAGGGCTTGCGGTCTGTTTTCGTGCCAACGTGTGGAACATCGGCGCTGAAGGCCAGCTGATTGCAGGCGCGATCGTCGGCGGAGGCATTGCGCTGTTAGCGACGCCGGAGTCGCCACAGATGTGGTTTGTGTGGGTGTTGGTGGGTTCGATGGTCGGCGGTGCACTCTGGGCCTCGATCACCGCGTGGCTGCGCGATCGCTTTAACGCCAATGAAATTCTGGTCAGTCTGATGCTCGTCTACGTGGCGCAACAGCTTATCTCCTGGCTCGTGCAGGGGCCCTGGCGAGATCCCAATGGTTATGGATTTCCGCAGACCGAATTGTTTGCTGCCGCGGCGCGCGTGCCGATCCTGTCTGAGGGTTCGCGGTTGAACGCCGGCGGCGCAATTGCGCTGCTCGCATCGCTTGCGATCTGGTGGCTGTTGGCGCGGAGCGTGATCGGATTTCAATTGAAGGTGGTGGGGCTTGCGCCGCGCGCGGCGCATTACGCGGGCTTTTCGAGCCGGCGTGCACTATGGATCGGTTTGCTGATTTCCGGCGCGCTTGCTGGACTTGCAGGGGGCCTCGAGGTCGCGGGACCGATCGGCCAGCTCACCGCAACGATTTCCCCGGGCTATGGCTTTGCGGCGATCATTGTGGCGTTTGTCGGACGGCTGCATCCAGTCGGAGTGATACTCGCGTCGCTGGTGATGGCGCTGTTCTACATCGGCGGCGAGCTGGCGCAGTCGCGGCTCGGCTTGCCGTCTGCACTGACCGGTGTCTATCAAGGATTGCTGTTGTTTTTTTTGTGCATCAAACATCGATATTCGATCGTACACGAAAAGTGATTATACCTTGTATAACTCTAGAAGTACATGAAACAGACAAAGCATCACAGAAGCCACGATCGAAATTGACGGCAACCCATGAAC
>JBDTQZ010000546.1:0-2629 GCA_039931935.1 Burkholderiaceae bacterium
CTGGCGAAGAAGCTGCGCCGGGGTCACTGGTCGATTCAGGACCACCTTGATTTGCACGGCCTGCACGTCGAACCCGCGCGCGCGCTGCTGGTGAGCTTTCTGAACAATGCCCTCAAGCACGGGCTGCGTTGCGTGCGCATCGTTCATGGCAAGGGACTCCGATCAAAGAATGCAGAGCCAGTGCTGAAAAGAAAAATTGGTCACTGGCTGAGTCAGCGCGACGAGGTGCTGGCGTTCGTACAAGCGCGTCCCGAGGATGGCGGCGGAGGGGCGGTACTCGTGTTGCTGAAGGCCGGAACGAAAAGACAGCGTACGGGACTGAGGACTGAGGACTGAGGACATTTCGAGCCGCCACAGGCGGCTCGAAATTGGTTACTCGTCAGCGCGGGTTACACTGCCGCTTCGTCGGTCTCGCCGGTGCGGATGCGGATGACCTGCTCGACGGACGTTACGAAAATCTTGCCGTCACCAATCTTGCCGGTGCGTGCGGCCTTCACGATGGCTTCGATCGCCTGCTCGGCGAGCTTTTCCGGCACGACGACTTCGACTTTGACCTTGGGCAGGAAATCCACCACGTACTCCGCGCCGCGATAAAGTTCGGTATGGCCCTTTTGCCGGCCGAAGCCCTTCACTTCCGTGACTGTCAAACCCGTGACGCCGATCTCCGAGAGCGCTTCGCGCACCTCGTCGAGTTTGAACGGCTTGACCACCGCTTCGATTTTCTTCATGACTTTCGCACTCCCCTGGTCTGTAGAACCTGAACCTTCAGTATAGTCGGCCCGCGCGCGGTCCGGAAAGCGCCATCCGCTAGAGCCCGCCGCGGTACTTGTTGGTGATGGGATAACGCCAGTCCTTGCCGAAGCCGCGGGTCGTGACGCGGATGCCCACCGGCGCCTGCCGCCGCTTGTATTCGTTGAGGTGTATCAGTTTGACCACCCTGTCCACATCCTCACGCTGATATCCCGCGGCCATGATTTCGGCCACGCTCTGGCCCCACTCGACATAGCGCTCGACGATGGCGTCGAGAATGTCGTAAGGCGGCAGGCTGTCCTGGTCGAGTTGATCCGGACGCAGCTCCGCGCTTGGGGGCCGGTCGATGATCCTCTCGGGAATCGCCGGCGACAGCGTATTGCGATAGCGCGAAAGACGATAGACGAATCTCTTGGTCAAGTCCTTGAGCACGGCGAAACCGCCCGCCATGTCCCCGTAGAGCGTCGCGTAACCGGTGCTCATTTCACTCTTGTTGCCGGTGGTCAGCACGATCGACCCATGCTTGTTGGACAACGCCATCAGCAAGGTCCCGCGGATGCGCGACTGCAGGTTTTCTTCAGTCGCATCGAATGGCCGGTCGCCAAATTGCGGCGCCAGCGCGCCCATGAAAGCGTCGAACGTCGGCTTGATCGCAATTTCGCTATAGCGCACGCCGAGACGCTTCACCATTTCCCGCGAATCATCGATGCTGATGTCCGCCGTAAATTGTGAGGGCATCATCACGGCATGCACGTTCTCAGCGCCGAGAGCGTCCGCAGCAATGCACAGCGTCAGTGCGGAATCGATGCCCCCGGACAGTCCCAGCAAGGCGCCGGGAAAGCCGTTCTTCCCCAGATAATCCCGCACCCCCAGGCACAAGGCCTTGTACAGACTCGCGTCGGCGTCGGGTTCCGCCACGATCGCAGCGGGCACCGGACCGTCACGGCCGATGTCGACAATGGCCAGCGCCTCCTCGAAAGCAGGCAACTGATGGGTGAGTTCGCCGCGCCCGTTCATTACGAATGACGCGCCATCGAACACCAGCTCATCCTGGCCGCCGACCATATTGCAGAACACCACCGCCATGCCGGTTTCGGCCGTGCGCTCGCGTACGACCTCATGGCGTGTCCTGAGCTTGTTGAGATGGAAAGGCGAAGCATTCAAAACCAGCAGGACCTCGGCCCCGGCTGCGCGCGCGCGCTGCGGTGCGACCGGCTTGCTGGCATCGATGCCGCTGACCTCGGCCTTGATACCATTGGCCGCAGCGCGTGCAGCACTCTCTCCACCGGGCCCCCAGACATCCTCGCAAATGTTCACCCCTACACGCACGCCGTTGATGTCCACGACACAGGGGCTGCCGTCGGCGTCGAAATAGCGCTCTTCGTCGAACACCGTGTAATTGGGCAGGTCGAGCTTGTGATAGACGCCAGCGACGCGGCCTTCCTGCAATACCGAAGCGGCGTTGTACAAGTTGCTCCCGATCTGGCGCGGATGGCCCACCACGACACTGATGCCGCGCACCCGCGCCGCCAGGTCTTCGAGCGCATGTTCGCAGGCCGTACGAAAGTCTTCGCGCAGCAGCAGATCTTCAGGCGGATAGCCGCATAGCGAAAGTTCGGGTGTAAGCAGCAGATCGGCGCCCTGCTGCCTGGCACGCTCCGCGTACTCGATAATTTTTCTTGCGTTGCCGGAGAGATCTCCGACCGTGCAATTGATCTGGCCGATCGCAATGCGCATGGCTGCTACTATAGCATCCGCGTTTGGTGACAATGAAAACACGCTCCGGCTTACAAGTCCTCGATTCACTCGCATCGATTCCAGCTTCGGATTGGGATGCCCTGGCGGGAAAACATCCGCTGCTTTCGCACGCCTTCCTGCA
>JBDTQZ010000547.1:0-2629 GCA_039931935.1 Burkholderiaceae bacterium
GAGCTCATGAAGTCGAAGCTCGACAGCACCTCGTAGAACTCGATTGCGCGGGTTTCTCTCTCAATCTCGTTGAGAGCGAGCCCCATGGCGACGCGCATGAAAAATACTTGCGGTAACTCAAACCGGCGGCCGTCGTGATGCAGGAGGTAACGGTCGTACAGCGTTTGTAGCCCGAGATAATTGAGGTTCAAATCGCGGCGCGCATCGAGCGCGGCCCCGAGACGCTTCAGGTCGAACTGGCCCAACCGCTCGTCGAGCAGCCCGGCGCTGATGCCGTGTTTGATCAAACGCGGGAAAACGTCGGCATAGCGCGCCTGCATTTCGGGCTGCGTGACCTCTTCGCCCAGCACTTCGCGCCGCACCGTGTGCAGCAGCAGTCGCGCGGTGACTGCTGAATACGCGGGATCTTTTTCGATCAGGGCGCGCGCCGCCAGGATGGCCGACTTGTAAACCTCGTCGAGCGGAACTCCGTCATACAGATTCTTGACCGTTTCCGACAACACAGCGTCCGGCGTGACGTAGTCGGCCAGTCCGTCGCACGCGGCGCGAACGATGGCTTCGACCCGCGGCATGTCCAGCGGCACCCGCGCGCCGTTTTCGAGCATCGACAGCTTCGGCGTTGCGCTCGCGCGTGTTGCATCCCTCGCGCGCTCTTGCGAGCGTTTCTCGCGATACAACACATAGGAACGTGCGACATCGTGTGCGCCGTCTCGCATCAGCGACAGCTCCACCTGGTCCTGAACATCCTCTATATGAAAGGTGCCGCCGGCGGGCAACCGCCGCAGGAGCGCACGCACTGTGCCGTCGGTCAGTTTTTCCACCTGCTCGCGCACGGCGGCGGAGCCCGCTCCTTGACCGCCGCGCACCGCGATGAACGCCTTGGTCATCGCCACGGCAATCTTCGAAGGCTCGAATGGAACGACGGACCCGTTTCGACGAATGACCTTGTAATCGCCAAACGATGTCGCATTGACTGCGCTGATCCCAGCAACACCCGGCCTGACCTCTTGCGAAAACTCGTGGACGCTTGCCGCAGCAGCGCCCCCAAGCGCGACCCCCTGCGCCGCCATTTCCTGAAACTGCATGTCACCCCCAAGTCGAATCGCGGCCTGCATCCGCTAAGTCCCCCGACGCAAGACGAACTCTCGTTCGCGCGATGGCACCGTTGTCTGTGCAGACACCACTAGTTCTAGTCGCTGATGTCAACGCCAAGCCTGCCGCTGATCAGCACACTGCGCTTCAAATGCCGCACACCGCCTTGCTGACCGAGCCCAAAATCTTGCCCGCACAAATCTCACTTCGGCACAGGTGTACAACATCTTGTATGTACTCGTGGATATGTCACTACGAATAGTGTGCGCATCATATGCGCAGAATTTTTGAAACTCAACATATGTTGATGGCGCATCGCATCGAAGACACCTTGCGCGGTGCCGACAAAGAAAGATCAGGCCGGCGGAGTGGAAACGCCTGACGGGAGGTCGACTCGACGCCAGTCGAAAAACGGACCGGGATCGGTCTTTCGATCGGGTGCGATATCGGCGTGGCCTCGCACCGCTTCGATCGGGTACGTAGCCAGCAACGCCGCGATGACTGAGTTCAGCGTCGCATACTGCACATCGGCAAACGCCTCGAAATCGGTTCCTTCAAGTTCAATGCCGACCGAAAAATCGTTGCATGCAGCGCGGCCGTTGAAATAAGAAACCCCCGCGTGCCACGCTCGGTTGGCAAAGGAGACGAATTGCGTCACCGCACCGTCGCGCTCTATCAAGACATGCGCTGATACTTGCAGGCCGGCCACTTCAGCGAAATAGGGATCGACAAGAACTTCAAGGGTGTTCGTAAAGAGTCTCGAGATATGGTCGCCGCCGTACTGACCGGGCGGCAAGCTGATGTTATGGATGACGATCAGCCCAATTGCCGAACCTGGCGGCCGCGCATCATAGTTAGGCGAACTGACGCGACACACACCTTCGAGCCAGCCGTCGGGTCGAACAATCACTTGATACCGAGCCGTTGCATCCGATAACGCAGTTGCCTAAAGGTGATGCCAAGTAGCTGAGCAGCCGCGGTGCGGTTGTGGCGCGTTTTGGCGAGCGCGCCACGAATTGCATCACGCTCGAGCGAGTCGAGATACGCGCCCAGCGAGGTCGGAACTCCGTCGACGACCTGAAAATCCAAAACTGCCGAGGTCGCGATGTCTTCGGCCGGCTCGGACAGCGGCACCGCTGCTTCTTCTACCGAGATAGGCTCCGCATCGATCGGCGCGTCGCGCTCCGCGTCGGGCAGCATCAGATCATCCGCCATTAACACGTCATCGGCGGCAAGTGCGACGGCGCGCTCCAAAATGTTTTCGAGCTCGCGCACATTGCCGGGGAACCGATATCGCTTCAGCGCTGTAGCAGCAGATGGAGACAAGTGCGCGCGTCGCGAGCCTGCACGTTCGGAGATCCGCGTTAGGATCGATTCGGCGAGCAGTGGGATGTCGTCCAATCGCTCGCGCAATCCGGGAACACGCAGCTCGATGACGTTCAGTCGATAAAACAAGTCCTGTCTAAATCTTCCGGCCGTAACCAGTGCGCCAAGGTCTTGATGCGTCGCACTGACGAGCCGAACGTCCACCGGTTCT
>JBDTQZ010000548.1:0-2625 GCA_039931935.1 Burkholderiaceae bacterium
CCAGCACAACCGGCGCGCCGAGTGGAATAGAGCGCGCATCAGCGGCGAGCGAATAGCCCGGCGGCAGCGCGACGCCGAGCGCGCCCAGCGCACCGGCGCTGGCGTTTCCAAGCGGGAGCTCGCGGAAGAACACGAAGCTCGAATTGTGATTCAGTGCATCTTTCAAGTGCGTCGGATTACGTTGCGCCCACGCCTTGATGCCCTGCATCGACGCCTGATCGATAGTCAACTGGCCCTGGTCGACCAACCAGCGGCCCAGCGATCGGTATGGATGACCGTTTTGATCGCCGTATCCGACGCGCACGGTCGTTCCGTCGTCAAACTGCACGCGACCCGATCCCTGGATCTGCAGGAAAAACGCTTCGATCGAATCGTCTACCCACAGCAGCTCCTGTCCTGCCAGCGTGTTCGCGCCGGTGATCTCCGCGCGCGTAGCGTAGGGAACGATGTGGCGACCCTGCAGTTTGCCGCGCAGGCGCATGTTCGAGAGTTCCGGGTAGAGGGAGGCGAGGTCGACGACGATCAAATCATCCGGCACCCGATAAATCGGCACCGCATATTTATCGGTCCGCACGCGGCTGCCGCGCAGTAGCGGTTCGTAGTAGCCGGTTACCAGGCCACTAGTGCCCGCCTCTGCTTCCACGTTGTTTTCTACCTGCCGTGACAACACGCGATACGCGTCGAAGCGCGCGGTAAAGAATTCGCGCACGGCAGCGCCCTCGCGAGCATCGACGAGGAGCGTTTGTGCGCATACCTCACGCCACGCGTCGCGTCGCGCCAGTGCGCTACATGAGTTCAGAAACGCCGGCCACGCGGCCGCCCATTCACTCGGAGAGATCGGTGGAAGTGCGTCGAACGCGATCCGCTCGTAACTGGCACGCGTTTCGGATTGCGACGCGGGCGTTGCCACGCGTGGTGGCTTGACGGTGGGCGATGTCGGCGTTACACCAGGTGCCGGTAACGGTGGCCTTGGTGGAGCGGGAGTTGCAACTTGAGGCGCGGGCCCAACCGCACATCCCGCAAGCCACAGCGAGGCAAGCGCAAAACTACAATGGCGCAACTGGGGTCGATATCCAACCATGTGGCTAATTTTGCTTGAAGCAGCGCTGGCGGTTGCGCTGCTCGTCTTCATCGTCTGGTGGACGATGTTCGACAAGCCCAAGAAGAAAGATTAGTGCAACGTACTGGGCGTCGACAACACGAACTCCGGGATGCTCGCTTCGAAACGGGTACCGTCGGCGCCCACGCAGTGATAAGTACCGCGCATCGATCCGACCGGCGTCGGCAATGGGCATCCGCTGGTGTACTCGAAAGCTTCGCCCGGTTGCAGGATCGGTTGCTCGCCCACGACGCCGTCGCCCTCGACTTCTTCGATCTGATTGTTGGCGTCCGTGATGATCCAGTGACGCGAGATCAATTGCGCCGTCGCCTCGCCCGTGTTCTTGATCGTGACCGTGTACGCGAACATGAAGGTGTCTTCCGACGGGTTTGAGTAGTCGGGCAGGAACTGCGGGCGCACGGTGATCGCGAACTGATACTTGGCCATTTGGTTAGTACTCGGTTATCGAGAAGGCTGACCCTTAGAATAAACGCAGCCACCGAGGTTCCGATGACTACAACAAACCACCGAATCGCCCCCAGCATTTTGTCTGCCGATTTTGCGCGGTTGGGCGAGGAGGTCAAGGCCGTGGTCGCGGCCGGCGCCGACTGGATTCACTTTGACGTTATGGATAACCATTACGTGCCCAATCTGACGATCGGGCCGCTGGTGTGCGAAGCGATCCGTCCGCTGATCAACGTGCCGATCGACGTGCACTTGATGGTCAAGCCGGTAGATCGCATCGTTCCGGACTTTGCCAAAGCCGGTGCCAACGTGATCACGTTTCACCCCGAAGCGTCGGAGCATATCGATCGCACACTATCGCTGATTCGCGAATCGGGATGCAAGGCGGGGCTCGTGTTCAACCCGGCGACACCGTTGGTGTACATGGACCATGTCATGGACAAGCTTGATGTCGTACTGCTGATGTCGGTCAACCCCGGTTTTGGCGGCCAGGCGTTTATCGCCGAGACGCTGCGCAAAGTCAGCGCAGCGCGCGTGAAAGTCGACGCGTACAAGAATGCGAGTGGGCGCGAAATTCTGGTTGAGATAGATGGCGGCGTGAAGGTCGACAACATTGCGGAGATCGCCCGCGCCGGCGCCGATACGTTCGTTGCCGGCAGCGCGATTTTCGGTGCGCGCGAGCCAAATGGCGGGTATGCCGGCGTCATGCGCCAGCTGCGTGACGCGCTCGCGGCTGCATGACTGCGCGCTTCAAGGCGCGCGCTGTTCTGATTGATCTGGATGGCACGCTGGTCGATTCGCTGCCCGACATTGCCTGCGCGGTCAATTCGATGCGCGCAGAGCTCGGGTTCTCAATGTTGCCGTCTAAGCGCATTGCCTCCTATGTGGGCAAGGGCGTTGACGTGCTCGTCCACCGTGCACTGACCGGCACGATGGACGATCAAGCGCAGCCCGAAGCCTTTCACCGTGGCAAGACGGCGTTCGATCGGCATTACCGCCAAGTCAACGGCAATGAATCGCGCGTCTATCCCGGCGTTCGGCAGGCCTTGGAAGAGCTGCAA
>JBDTQZ010000549.1:0-2621 GCA_039931935.1 Burkholderiaceae bacterium
AAGGTATCGTGGCTTCGACCGCGGCTCTTGCCGTTCTTTTGCAAGAAGGAATAGGCGACACGATCCGCATTTCGCTGACCCCCGCTCCTGGTGAATCCCGGACGACCGAAGTTCAGGTCGCGCAGGAAGTTTTGCAGACGATTGGGCTTCGAGCGTTTACGCCGATGGTTGTTGCATGCCCCGGCTGCGGCCGCACGACGAGCACGGTCTTTCAAGAACTCGCCGATGACATTCAATCGTGGCTGCGCGCCCAAATGCCGCTCTGGCGTGCCGATTACCCCGGCGTCGAGTCGATGAGCGTCGCGGTAATGGGGTGTGTGGTCAACGGGCCCGGCGAAAGCAAGCACGCGAACATCGGGATCAGCCTTCCCGGGTCCGGAGAAGCGCCTGTCGCGCCCGTTTTTGTCGACGGCGTTCGCACCGTGACGCTAAAAGGTACCCGCATCGCGGCGGAGTTTCAGGCGATCGTCGATGAATACGTGCGCCGCACGTATTCAGCTACTTCAGTAGCAACTCCCGCGCATCATTAGGCCATGGCAAATGTGAAGTTTGCCGCGGTACGCGGCATGAACGATTTGTTGCCTGCGCAAGCCCCTGTGTGGGAGTGGTTCGAGGCGCGGGTGATGGACTGGCTGCGGTCGTACGGATATCGGCAGATTCGTACGCCGGTGCTCGAACACACCGACTTGTTCGTGCGTGGCATCGGCGAAGTAACCGATATCGTCGAAAGGGAAATGTATTCGTTCGAGGATCGGGCGAATCAGGAGCGGCTCACGCTGCGGCCAGAATTCACGGCGGGAACGGTGCGCGCTGCGATCGAACATAGCTTGACGTACGATGGCCCAAAGCGTGTGTGGTCGATGGGTCCGCTGTTTAGGCACGAGCGGCCGCAGCGCGGACGATTCCGTCAGTTTCATCAGGTCAACGTCGAAGCACTTGGATTCGCGGGGCCCGATATCGACGCCGAGCTGATCGTGATGCTGGCGCGGCTGTGGAAAATTCTCGGCATCGCGAGCGCCCGCCTGGAAATCAATTGTCTTGGCCAAGCCGAGGAGCGCGCGCAGCACCGCGCCGATTTGGTTACCTATTTCAAGCAACACCAAGACGAACTCGATGCCGATTCAGTGCGCCGACTCGGCACCAATCCGCTACGCATCCTCGACAGCAAGAATCCAGCGATGGCAATGCTCCTCAGCGATGCGCCGCAGATCACCGCGTACCTGGGCGACACATCGCTCCAACATTTCGAAGCGCTGCAGGCGTTGCTCGCGGCGGCGGGTATCAAGTTCAAGGTCAATCCGCGTCTGGTGCGCGGTCTCGACTACTACAACCTGACGGTCTTCGAGTGGATCACCGACGAGTTGGGCTCCCAGGGAACGCTGTGCGGCGGTGGCCGATATGACACCCTGCTCGAGCTGCTCGGCGGCAAGCCGACGCCGGCGATAGGGTTTGCGATCGGCATTGAAAGGGTCATCGAATGCTTGACACAATCCGGACAGATCGATACGTCGCCGTATGCAGACGTCTATGTCGTCCACCAGGGCGGTGAGACGGCAGCGCGCGCGTTTCTGACCGCGGAGCAGTTGCGCGATGCCGGACTTGACGTGATCTGCCATGCCGGGGAAGCGAGCCTGAAATCGCAAATGAAACGCGCGGATGCAAGCGGCGCCGAGTTTGCCGTGATCATCGGAGAGACAGAGCTGGCATCCGATTCGGCGAGTGTCAAGAACCTGCGTGCGCCGCTGGGTGAGGTACGGGCAGAGCAGCGTATTGTGCCGCTCCACTTATTAGCGGACACGCTGGTCATCGAGTTGAGCGCCGCTGAACAAGATCATTAGAAGAGAAGACGGAACATTTAGATGGCTTACGACTTACAGGAGCAGGAACAGCTTGACGAACTCAAGGCGTGGTGGGGCAAGTACGGCAATTTGATCCTAACCGTTGCGACCGTCGTGCTGCTGGCATTCGCGGCCTACAACGGCTGGCGTTGGTATGAGCGGAACCAAGCTGAAGAAGCTGCCGGCGTTTATGCCGAGTTCGAACGCGCGATGGCCGCGCGCGAGAGTGAACGCGTCAAGACGCTCGGCACGACATTGACCGACAAGTACGCTCGCACCGTCTACGGCCCGATGGCCGCGTTGCAAGGCGCTCGCTGGTCTGCAGATAACGGTGATCCCGCCGGTGCAAAAACGCGCTTGCAGTGGGTGATCGAGCATGCCGATCACCCGGAGATCGTCGCCATTGCCAGAGTTCGGCTGGCTGGCGTTCTGCTCGATGAAAAACAATTCGATGAAGCGTTGAAGGTGCTCGATGGCGCAGGCTCGACGGTCCATGCGACCGCGATCGCGGACCGCCGTGGCGACGTTCTGTTTGCGCAAAACAAGATCGAGGAGGCGCGCGCCGCCTATCGCGACGCACTGTCGAAAGCCACCGCGGAACACCCGCTGAGGCAGATCATCCAGCTAAAACTGGACGCACTGCCGTCGACTGCGACCTCATGAGAACCGCAGCACTCGCCGCGCTGGTTGCAGCACTCAGTCTAAGCGGATGCTCATGGCTGCCATCGTGGCTGGGCGGGCCGCCGTCGAGAGCCGCGCAGCCCATCGCCTTGACCGATATCA
>JBDTQZ010000550.1:0-2615 GCA_039931935.1 Burkholderiaceae bacterium
TTTCTATCGGCCTCGCGGCGTGGCTTAGCTTTCGCTATCTCGGCAGGTTGATCGACAAGCTGGTGCCGGTCTCGGCGGGGCTGCTACTGGCGACCGCGGTCACGCATCTGCTGCCGGAGGCTTTCAAGAGCGAGGCCGATCCGTTTTCATTGGGGTGGGCAATTCTCGCTGGCATTCTGGGACTCTTCCTGCTCGAGAAACTCTCACTGATTCATCACACCCACCATCACGAAGGCGATCTGCACCAGCACGACCATGGGCACGATGCGCACGAAGCAGGCCATGGCGGCATGCCGATCCTGATCGGTGACGCGTTTCACAATTTTGCGGATGGGGTGGTGATTGCCGGAGCGTTTCTGGTCGACACGAAACTCGGTGTCATCGCGACGCTTGCTGTGATGGCGCATGAGATTCCGCATGAAGTCGGCGACTTCATGATCTTGCTGAATGCAGGTTTCACGCGACGGCGCGCGTTCGTGTTCAATCTGATATCGGGGCTGTCCGCGGTGCTCGGTGGCGTGATCGGCTACTTCGTGCTCGAAACGATGGAAGCACTGCTTCCGTACGCACTGGCGCTGGCCGCGGCAAGCTTCATTTACATCGCCCTATCGGACCTGCTGCCCGAAATGATGCGACGCTCGTCGCTCGCGAAATCGCTGCCGGAAGTCGGCCTCGTTTTGCTGGGCGTCTTGATCGCCGCCGTGGCTACCGGCGGCTTGCACTAGGCCCTGAATCATCCCGTCGCCACAGGCCGCAGGGGGTCGGCAATCCATTCGCTCCACGAGCCCCCGTAAAGCGCCGAACCCGGCAAGCCGGCAAGCTCCATCGCAAACACGTTGTGGCATGCCGTCACCCCAGAGCCACATTGGTGAGTGACGTGATCAGGATTGTGCGTTTCCAGAAGCGCGTCAAACTCGGAGCGCAGCAGATGCGGCGATTTGAACGTTTGATCTGGATTCAGATTCTGCTGCCACGGTCTGTTGCGCGCGCCCGGAATGTGGCCTGCCACTGGATCTATCGGCTCCTCTTCACCGCGATAGCGCTCGGGCGTACGCGCATCGAGCAACGTGTGATCGTCGCTGTCTAGCCGCTGCAGCACTTGCTCAACGGTCGCCAGCGACATCATCGAATCGCTTGCCGCGAAATTGCCGCGGGCGCGCGTCGGCAACTGTTGGCTGATCAAGTGCGTGTCGCTTGACCACTTGGGCCAGCCACCGTCGAGCAGCGCGACACGACGATGGCCCAACCAGCGCCCAAGCCACCAGAGCCGTGAAGCGAATTGGCCGCCCTGCGCGTCGTAGGCCACGATCTGCGTATCGTGGTTGATGCCCCACTCGCGAAACGTCTCGATCAGATCGGCGCGGCGCGGTAGAGGGTGCCGGCCGTTGAGCCCGGTTTTCTTGCCGGACAGCTGGGTATCGATGTTTGCAAACACGGCGCCCGGAATGTGCCCTTCGCGATACGCGCGAATCCCTGCCTCCGCGTCGAACAAATCATGCCGGACATCGACGACGCACCAGCGTGCATCGTTCAAATGCCCGCGTAACTGCTCGACGGTCAGCAGCATGCTTGAGATTCAGCGGCGGTCATCGCGGGGATTCTAAATGCCTACTGCACTAGAATCGGCACCGATGAAAGCACCTGCTGTTGCTGCCGCTCCGCCAGCTTCAAAAGACTCGACGGAGCCGATCGGATTTGAACAAGCGCTCGACGAGCTTGATACGCTCGTGCGCCAGATGGAATCCGGCCAACTGTCGCTCGATGAATCGATTGCGGCGTACCGGCGCGGCGCTGAGCTGGCGCGCTTTTGCCAGAACAAGCTCGCCAACGCCGAGCAGGAGATCAAGCGGCTCGAAGGTGATTTGCTGAAGCCGCTCGATATTTCGGAGCTGCGCGTCGGTGTCGATAAGAGCAGCAGCGAATGACGTGTACCGCCGCAGTTCAGTCGCCACCGTTTGCAGTGCCGTTTGACCACTGGATTACCGAGGCCGGGACGCGGTTCGATGATGCCGCACAGCGCACTTTGCCGCGCGCCGAGGACGTGCCGGCGAGGCTGCACGAGGCGATGCGCTACGCGGTGCTCGATGGCGGCAAGCGAGTGCGGCCGCTGCTGGTGTACGCCGCGGGTGACGTTACCGAGGCGGAAGGTGACGCGCTTGATCGTGCGGCACTCGCCGTCGAATTCGTACATGCGTATTCGCTGGTGCACGACGACATGCCTTGCATGGACAACGATGTCTTGCGTCGCGGCAAACCCACGGTTCATGTGAAGTTCGATGAAGCCACGGCGATGTTGGCTGGCGACGCCTTACAGGCGGAAGCATTCAAGGTCCTGGCAGACGGCGCGTTGCCGGCACCGCAGACTTCTGCGCTGATACGCGAACTCGCACATGCCTCGTCGACTACCGGCATGTGCGGCGGGCAGGCTATCGATCTCGATGCGGTCGGTACGACACCAACGATTGCAGAGTTGGAGCGCATGCACCGGATGAAAACCGGCGCGCTGTTAAAGGCAGCGGTGTTGATGGGTGCGTTATCCGGCCGGGCTTCGTCGCTGACCGAGTGCACGCGCGAGGCGCTCGGCCGTTATGGCGACGCCATCGGCCTGGCGTGTC
>JBDTQZ010000551.1:0-2600 GCA_039931935.1 Burkholderiaceae bacterium
GTCAAGGAAATCAACGCCGCGGGCGGCATCCTCGGGCGCAAGATCGACTATACGAGCAGCGACACCCAGTCGGCGCCACAAACGGCGAAGGCGCTTGCGCAAAAAGCGATCGATGATCGCGCCTACGTCGTGATGGGTCCGGTATTCTCCGGGTCGATCCTCGTCAGCATGGTCGAGACCCGACGCGCCGAGATTCCGAATTTCACCGGCGGCGAGGGAGCCGCCATTACGCAGCAGGGCAACCCTTACATCTTTCGCACGTCGTTTACACAGTCGACGGCCATGCCAAAAGTGGCGCGCTACATCAAGGACACCGTCAAAGCCAAGACGATCGCGATGGTGTGGGTGAACAACGATTTTGGGAAGGGTGGGCGCGATACGATGATGAAGGCGCTCGAAGCGCAGGGCATAAAGGTTATTGCGGACATCTCGACCGATCCCGGGCAGGTCGACTTTTCGGGTGCGGTCCTGAAGGTCAAGCAATCGAACGCCGACGCGGTGTTTGTGTACACCAATGAAGAAGAATCTGCGCGGGCGCTGCGCGAGCTGAAGAAGCAGGGCTATGACAAGCCGATCATCGGCGAAACCACACTCACCAGCCAGAAGGTCATCGAGCTGGCAGGTGACGCCGCAAACGGCGCGGTCGCCCACGTCGGGCTGACCGCGGACGCGCCGCAACCGACGATCAAGGCCTTCGACGAGCGCTTCCAGAAGGAATACAAATACAAGACGGACCACAATGGATTAAAGGGCTACAGCGCGATGTACATCGTCAAGGCGGTGACCGAAAAGATCGGCAAGTTCGATCCCAAGGCGTTCGCCGTTGCGATGCACGGCGTGACGCTGTCCACCAAGGACTACCCCGGCGTGCTGCTGGATGTGACGTTCGACCAGAATGGCGACCTCGATCGGGCGAGCTTCATGACCAAGGTCGTGAATGGCAAGCAGCAAGTTGTCGACACCTTGCCGCCGGCGTCGGCGAAATAGCGCCGCTGGCGCAAGCGGATAAACAACAATGGCGGAACCGAATCAATTTGGCATTGCTGGGCTCGTCGGCTGGCCGGTCGCGCATTCCCGCTCCCCTACAATCCACAACTACTGGCTCGACCACTACAAGATCGCTGGCAGGTATGTGCTGCTACCGGTGCCGCCGGAAAAACTTTCAATTGCGTTGCCGGGACTGGCAGCCCTTGGTTTCCGGGGATGCAACGTGACAACGCCGCACAAGCAGGCGGTCATGCCGATGCTCGGCCGGGTTGACGAGCTCGCGCGCCGCATCGATGCAGTCAATACCATTGTCGTTGAGAAGGACGGAACGCTCACGGGATTCAACAACGACGGCAACGGCTTCGTTCAAAGTCTGCGCGACGCGAAAGCCGATTGGCGCCCCGATGCCGGACCGATCGTCGTATTGGGCGCTGGTGGGGCCGCAAGAGCCGTCGTAGCAAGCCTTGCCGCGCAGGGCGCGCGCGAGATCAGACTGGTCAACCGCACCTTCGCGCGGGCGCAGGGCATTGCCAAGGAATATGGGCCGCCGGTCACCGCGTTTCCCTGGGAAAGTCGCAACGACGCGTTGGCGGACGTGGCGCTGCTCGCGAACGCGACCATTCAGGGCATGATGGGCAAGCCCGCGCTCGATATTTCTCTCGATCGGTTGCCACCGCACGCATTGGTCGGTGATCTGATTTACACCCCACCGGAAACACCGTTGCTCGCGGCCGCCCGCGCCCGAGGCAATATGACTGTCAACGGCCTCGGCCTTTTGCTCAACCAGGCGCGACCCGCGTTCCAGGCGTGGTATGGCGTGATGCCGGATATCACGCCGGGCTTGTTGCGCGCCATCCAGGCGACTTTCTAGGAAGGCAGGAAGCGCGCTGGCGACGAGCGAGCGGTCGTTCGACGTTGCCAAGATACTTCCGGACGTGCGGGTGCGACTAAAGTCCGATCGAAACGCGCGTGTCGCGGCAACGCCATGAACATCTACGACGAACCCAAGATCGACTGTCACAATCACGTGATCGATCCTGCGCGGTTCCCCTACGCAGCCGATACAGCGTACCGGCCAGCCGGCCAGGAGATCGGCGATGCGCCGTATTTTCTGCATGTGCTTGACGCGTACGGCGTGCGGCACGCATTGGTGGTCGGTCCGAATTCGGGATACGGTACCGACAACCGCTGCCTCCTCGACGCCATCGCGCGGAGCGGCGGACGATTCAAGGGAATCGCCGTGGTGCCCAATGACGTCGAAATTTCGGCGCTCGAACGGCTCAAGGCTGCGGGTGTCGTCGGCGTCGCGTTCAACACCACCGTTAACGGCGTGGCGTATTACGCGGACAGCGACGAGCTGTTAGCGAAACTCGCCGCTCTCGGCCTGTTCGTGCAGGTTCAAGTCGAGGATGATCAGCTGGTCTCGCTGGCGCCGATGCTCGAACGGTCGCACGCTCGAATACTGATTGACCACTGCGGGCGCCCCACGCCGGAGGCAGGTCTTGATCAGCCGGGATTCAAGGCGCTGCTCGGACTCGCGCGCACCGGACGCGCGTTTGTGAAGCTCTCCGGATATGAAAAGTTCTCCCGCGAACCTTATCCGCATACCGATG
>JBDTQZ010000552.1:0-2592 GCA_039931935.1 Burkholderiaceae bacterium
CGCCGAACGTTGGAATCGAGATCGTGAAAAAGTTTGCTTTTGCTGCGATTCATCTGGTTTGTTTCGTCGGCCTGATGGCGATTGCCGGCTATTGGGGCATCCGCATCATCACTCCGTCGCCGATCGCCGCGCCTCCACCGTTACCACCGCCGCCGTTGCGCGACCCCGATCCGATGGCAGCAGCGCGAATGTTTGGCAAGGTCGATATGGTGCAGTCGGTTGCCAGCAATATCCAGGCGCTTGGAGTATTTGCGGCCGGCAAGGATTCGAGTGCCGTGCTGGTCGTCGACGGCAAGCCGGCGCGTGCGTTCGTGATCGGGCAGGAAGTCGCCCCAGGTATGAAGCTGGTGTCGGTGACGTCGGAGATCGCCGTCCTTGAAACGGCGGGCGGTAGGCAGGAAGTGCGAATGCCAACTCAGCCGGTCGCGCAGCTCGGCGGGTTTCCCGCCGCACCGAATTTCTTTCGAGAAGGCAATACGCTGACGGCACCGAGTAGTGACGGCGCACCGAATATTCCGCGCCCATCGCCGATGCAATCATCGCGGTCAGCGCTGCCCCAATCCCCTCCGGTGCCGCCGCAAATGCCCGCGCCGCAGTTTCCAGCGCAACAAGTGCCACCGCAGATGCAGCAGCCGGTGCCGCAGCAGGCGGTGCCGCAACAACCGATGCCGCAACAACCGATGCCGCAACAACCCGTCCCGCAACCCAAGCAGTCAGTCCAGCTACTTCTCCAACGCGCCGGCCTTTTACGCAACGACCAGCTTGCCCGCGTTCGGCGGGTACGTTTTCTCGCCCTGCAAGGTTGTGTCGATCGGAAGTACAGGCTGATCCGCGATTTCCGCATACAGCGGCGAAAAATCGGGCGCGGTCGCTTCAAACAGCTGATCGAACGATTCAACGACGAAGTAAGCGGATTGATAGTCGTCGATCTTGTACGGTGTTCGTAGAACCCGCTTCAGGTCAAACGCTAGGCGTTGTGGCTGCGCGTTCGTGAGTGCGTATTGCGTTTCCGCCTCGGAAGACAAAACACCGGCGCCGTAAACACGCAAACCGCGAGCGGTGGTGATCAAACCGAATTCGACCGTGTACCAGTACAGACGCGCAAGATATTCCAGCGCTTGCAACCCTTGCGCCTTCAATCCGCCGCGACCGAATGCCTGCATGTAGTCGGCAAACACAGGGTTGAATAGCAGTGGCACATGGCCATAAAGATCATGAAACACGTCGGGTTCAACGACGTAGTCGAACTCCGCCGGAGATCGCAGCCAGACGGTGACCGGGAAGCGGCGGTGGGCGAGCAGCGAAAAAAACGCGTGCTCGGGAATCAAGCCGGGCACTGCGACGGCTTCCCAGCCGGTGGCACGCTGCAATGACTCACTGATCGATTCAAAGCGAGGGATGTGGTCGGTGGCACCTAGCTCGCTCAGCGCAGCGATGAACTCCTCGCAAGCCTGACCGGGCGCCTGCTTGACCTGGCGCGCGAACAACCGCGCATACATCGCATGTTCTTCCGGCGTGTAGCGCTCCCAATGCTGGTCACACGTGTAGTCGTCACGCGCCTCTGAATAATCGCCGCGCGGTGGACGCGTGCTGGCCCCGTAGGTGACAGGTGCGACTGCCATCAGAGTCTAGGCGGGCGCCTTGCTCTCGTCGGGCTTCAGTACGCCGCGGCGAATTTGGTCGAGCTCGATCGATTCGAACAACGCGCGGAAGTTACCTTCACCGAACCCTTCGTCACCTTTGCGTTGAATGATCTCGAAAAATATCGGGCCGATCACGGTCTGCGTAAAGATCTGCAGCAGCAACTCGTTCGGCGCACCTAGATGCGTGGCGCCGTCGATCAAAATGCGCAGCAGCTTCAGCTCGGTCAGCGGCTCGCCGTGATTGGGTAGCCGCGTGTCGATCAGGTCGTAATAGGTGTCGATCGTGTCTTGGAACACCACCCCGTTTTGCTTCATCGCGCACACGGTCGCATAGATGTCGCTGGTCGCCAGTGCGACGTGTTGAATGCCTTCGCCGCGATACTCATCGAGGTATTCGACGATCTGGCTCTTGTCGTCGGAGCTCTCGTTAATTGGAATTCGAATTTTTCCGCAGGGGCTCGTCATCGCCTTGCTCTTGAGTCCCGTCAGCTGTCCCTCGATGTCGAAGTAGCGCACTTCGCGAAAGCTAAATAGTCGCTCGTAAAACTCGGCCCATTCCTTCATCCGCCCGCGGTGAACGTTATGTGTTAGATGATCGATGTAGGTGAGTCCGCAGCCCGTCGGGTTCGCTTGTGCGCCGGCGATCGGCTCGAAGTCGACGTCGTAGATGTTGATATCACCGATTCCACCCGGGGCCCCCGCGTTTTTGCCGCGCCAGCGGTCGACAAAGTAAAGCAGAGAGTCACCGATGCCCTTGATCGCCGGGATGTTCAACTCCATCGGACCCGATTGCGAGTCGAATCCCCAGGCGCCAAGTTCGAGCGCGCGGCGGTACGCCTGTGCCGCGTCGCGCACACGAAACGCGATCGCGCAAATCGACGGTCCATGAAGCCGCGCGAAGCGCTGCGCGAAAGAATCGGGTTCGGCGTTGATGATGAAATTGATCTCG
>JBDTQZ010000553.1:0-2590 GCA_039931935.1 Burkholderiaceae bacterium
GGCAGCATGCGTGCCGGGTCGCCGACGCGCTTGGCATGACACGCATCTTCGTGCATCCGCTGGCCGGTGTGTTGTCGGCCTACGGCATGGGCCTGGCCGACCAGACCGCGATGCGAGAGCAATCAATCGAGCGACGCCTCGAAGACGGCGCAATGGCAGCACTGGGTGAGGCACTCAATCGCCTGGCTGCCGAAACGACGCACGATCTCGTGTCGCAGGGGGTTGCGCTCGGGCGGATCGTCGTCGTCAGACGCGTACACCTTCGCTACGAAGGCACCGATTCAGCATTGATCGTTGCTGCGTCGACGCTAGCGGAGATGCAGGCGGCATTCGACGCGGAGTACCTGAAGCGCTACTCGTTTCTGATGCAACAACGGGCTCTCGTGATCGAAGCGGCCTCGGTTGAGGCAATCGGGCAGGGTGACGCGGTGATGGAGAACGCCACGTTAGCACCGCGCTCGACGGCGTTAACGGCGAAAGGGACCGCACGCATGTTCAGCGACCGCGCGTGGCGCGCAGCGCCGCTGTATGCGCGCACCGAAATGCGACCTGGCGACGTGATGGGAGGTCCAGCGATCATCGCCGAAGCGAACGCGACGACCGTGGTCGAATCCGACTGGGAGGCCATCGTTACCGATCTCGACCATATCGTTCTAGAGCGCGTGCGCCCGCGTGCAGCACAGCAGGCGATCGGCACCGACGCCGACCCGATCATGCTCGAGGTGTTCAACAACCTTTTCATGTCGATCGCCGAGCAGATGGGGCTGCGGCTGCAGAACACCGCGTACTCGGTCAACATCAAGGAGCGGCTCGATTTTTCATGCGCACTGTTCGACTCGGATGGCAATCTGATCGCAAATGCGCCGCACATGCCGGTGCACCTGGGTTCGATGAGCGAGTCGATCAAGACCGTCATGCGCGAGAACGGCGGCGCAATGAAGCCCGGCGATGCGTATGCGATCAATGATCCGTACCACGGCGGAACGCATCTGCCCGACGTCACCGTCATCACTCCGGTGTTCGATCGGGCGGGCGAGGAAATTCTGTTCTACGTAGGCTCGCGCGGACACCACGCGGACATCGGCGGAACGACGCCGGGATCGATGCCGCCTTTTTCCACGTCGCTCGATGAGGAAGGCGCGCGCTTCATCAATTTCAAGCTCGTTGACGGGCAGGGGATGGGGGACGGGGCTGAGCGCGCAGGCTGTATCCGCGAGACCGAGCTGATGGCGTTGCTGACTTCAGGCCCTTACCCAGCGCGTAACCCGGAGCAGAACCTTGCCGACTTGCGAGCACAGATCGCGGCGAACGAAAAAGGTCGTGAAGAGTTGTTGAAGATGGTCGAGCAATTCGGACTCGACGTTGTGCGGGCCTATATGCAGCACGTGCAGGACAACGCCGAGGAGTCGGTACGACGTGTGATCACACGCCTGAAGGACGGCGAGTTCGACTACAAGCTCGACAATGGTGCACAGATTCGCGTTCGCATCAAGGTCGATCTGGAAAACCGCTCCGCAACGATCGACTTCACCGGCAGCTCCGATCAACTGGCAAATAATTTCAACGCGCCCAGTGCGGTGTGTTACGCGGCCGTGCTGTACGTATTTCGCACGTTGGTCGATGCCGACATTCCTTTGAACGCCGGCTGCCTGAAACCGCTGCACGTCGTCATTCCGGAACGCTCGATGCTCAATCCGCGATACCCAGCAGCCGTCGTCGCTGGCAACGTCGAGACATCGTCGTGCATTACCGATGCGCTTTACGGTGCGCTCGGTGTGATGGCGTCCGCGCAAGGCACGATGAACAACTTCACGTTCGGCAACGATCGCCATCAGTACTACGAAACAATCTCGGGCGGTTCGGGCGCTGGCATTGTGGATGTCGGTGGGGACCCGGCGGCCGAGGCCGCGGCCGAGGGTGGATTCAACGGCACCGACGTCGTACAAACGCACATGACCAACTCGCGCCTGACCGATCCAGAGGTGCTCGAGTTCCGTTATCCGGTTCGCCTGGAAAGCTACGAAATACGGCCGAACTCAGGGGGTGCAGGACGCTGGCATGGCGGCAATGGTGGGACCCGCCGGGTGCGTTTCTTGGAGCCGATGACGGCGTCAATTCTGGCCAATCATCGGTCGATTCCGCCGTTCGGCATGGCAGGTGGTGAACCTGGCGAAGTAGGGCGTAATTGGATCGAAAGAACTGACGGGCGCATCGAGACCATGGGCCATATCGGATCGGCCGAAATGAACGTTGATGACGTCATAGTTATTCAAACTCCGGGCGGCGGCGGCTTCGGAAAAAAATGAAGGCTCGCTGACTCTGACTGAACCCGGCAAATAGCCTGCGACGTCGGCGAAATTCTGCACACGCCGCCTCTGGCGCGCGGAAATAATCGCATCTATGAATGCGCCGGACCGTGTCGGTCTCACTTCAATTTTGGGCTCGCTGTCGCTGAGTTACTCGCCGCTCATCGATCGCGAGCGGCGCACGTTTGGCACACGACTGACGATGCTGGCGGTAAAGCCGAGTGACCGGCTGCCGGTGGGTTCGATCCTCCAGCAGTTAGACGGTTTGTGGCCAGAATCGCGTG
>JBDTQZ010000554.1:0-2585 GCA_039931935.1 Burkholderiaceae bacterium
TCGTCGAACGCCTACGCGCCCAGATCGCGATTGATCTCTTCCACATCGGCATCGGTCAGCGTACCGACGGCCTGCTTGAGCCGCAGATGGTTGATGATGAAATTGTAGTAGGACTGCGCCAAGTTGAACCGCGTCTGAAACACCTGCTGCTGCTGATTCAATACGTCGAGATTGGTTCTTACGCCGACCTCGAGCCCTAGCTTGTTGGAATCGTACGACACCTGAGCCGAAGCGAGCGCCTGTTCGAAGGCCTTGACTTGTGCGACACCGTTGGTGACCCCTGAAAACGAGGTCTGCGCGAGCAATTGCGCGCTGCGGCGGGCGGTTTCAAGATCCTGGCGCGCCTTTTCCTGATTCGCGATCGCCTGGCGCACGCGCGAGCTGATCGCGCCACCCTGATAGAGCGGAACGTTCAATTGCAATCCGATCAGGCCAATACGGGTTTCGCTGGCGAACGAGCCCCCCGACGAGGCTGACGCCAATCCCCCCGTGTAGCCCTGATTGACGCTGGCGACCAGGTCCACAGTCGGAAAGTGCCCGGCCCGCTGCCGGTCGACTTCCAGCGTCGCGATATCCAGATTCGCTTGTGCGATGCGGACCTGATAATTTTCCTGAATCGCTTTTTCCACCCATGGCTCGAGCGTGCTGGGGACCGGCATCTCGGGCTGAAACTTTCCGGTGAATCCCTTCAGATCCCTGGGGCCCCGCCCGATGATGGCGCGCAGCGCCGCGAGCTTGTTGTCCAGGTCGTTGCGTGCCGATATCTCCTGGGCCACGATCTGATCGTACTTGGCCTGCGCGTCGTTGGTGTCGGTGATCGTTGCGGTGCCGACTTCGAAATTGCGCTTGGCCTGGGCCAGGTTCTCGCTCACCGCTGCCTTCTGGCTTTCGGTCAGCTCGATGTTGAATCGCGCCAGCAGGACATCGAGATACGCCTGTATCACACGGACGATGAGATCCTGCTGCGTCGACGCGAGGATGTAGTCGCCCTGCCCCACCTGCTGCGTGGCCTGGCTCAGCGCGATGGAGTTTTGCGGGCGGTAAAGCGGCTGGCTTGCCGAAACGGTATAGGCGTAATTGGGAAACCGGTCGTGAAACGTCGCTGTTGGATCGGTGTGCAGGCGATTGTGGAAATCCTCCACGCCCGCATTCGCCACCAGGTTGACCGCCGGCAGCAATCCGGCGCGGGCCTGCGGCACGAGCTCCTGGGTCGCCTCCCGCGTGGCACGGGCCGATGCAAGCACGGGGTCGCTGGTGAGCGCGTCGCGATAAATCTGAATCAGGTCCTCCGCGGCTGCGGCCGACGGAGCCGACATTGCCATCGCGATCAGGATAGCAAGCGTGCATTTGAACAGCTTCTCGGTTTCCATCAGAAGACCGGCACTTCGGGTGCGGCGCGGCGCGCTCGCAAGATTTTGAACGTCGCGCGCCGCGGCCTCCGCGAAACTCGGGACAGGCACTTCGGCCGCGGCGCTCAAAACACGAACCGCTGGGGTTGCGCCGCGTTCTGCAGCGGCGCGATGACCGTTTCAAAGAGGTCTTCACTGACGATCGCCCCGGGCGCTTCCCAACGCATCATGCGCGCGCTCATCGCCGGCGCGTCGCCGACGACGGCAAAAATACGTCCGCCCGGCCCGAGCTGTTCGAGCCATGACTCGGGGAGGACCGGCGTCGAACCGGTGAGCACGATCGCTTCGTACAGCTCGCTGCCCCAGCCCCGGGCGCCGTCTCCGACCTGGAGCTTGACGTTGCCAATACCCGCACGCGTGAGCTTCGGTCGCGCCTCGAGCACGAATCTTTCATGGATATCGACGCTGGTAACGACGCCGCAGCAACGCGCAAGTAGCGCCGTCAGGTAGGCGCTTCCGGTGCCGATCTCCAGCACCGCCTCATTCGCCTTGAGATCGAGCTCCTGCAGGACGCGCGCTTCCATCTTGGGGGTCCACATCCGCTCGCCGTCACCGATCGGGATTTCAAGATCCGCGAACGCCAGCGAGCGATAGGCGAGCGGAACGAAGTCTTCGCGCCTCACCTCGAACAACAGATCGAGCACTTCCTGGTCGAGAACCTCCCATGTGCGAATCTGCTGCTCCACCATGTTGAAACGTGCCTGCTCGAAGTCCATTCCTGTCTCGTGATCGCACGGAACAAAAAACTGCGTCGGGCTGATACCGTCGTCGCGTGACGCTAGCCGCGAGACCTGCGCGCACGTTACGACGTTCCGCCTCATGGCCGAACCGCGCGTCCGTGCAAATCGTGCTTACGTGCTTAAAGGCCGCCCGGGTTGGTGTTCAGGCCCGAGAATCGGCTATCGATTATTGATTCTTGCCGCCCATCCCATTATCGCACGTCAATCACCGGGTGCAGGCGCAGCGGCACGCGCGGTGACCGCCGCATGCCTCGCTCGCCGTGCAGTTCGCCATTCGGTCAGGCGATCGAGGTAAGTGTAGATGACCGGCACGACGACGAGCGTAAGCAGCGTCGAGGTGATGACACCGCCGATGATCGCGCGGCCCATCGGCGCCTGCGTTTCGCCACTCTCGCCCAAGCCCAGCGCCAGCGGCAACATGCCGAAGATCATGGCC
>JBDTQZ010000555.1:0-2584 GCA_039931935.1 Burkholderiaceae bacterium
CGTGCTGCCGGGGCTGGGGGGTGCCAACGGCGTGGCCATCTTGCTGCCGCTGACATTCACGATGCCGCCGACCTCGGCAATCATCATGCTCTCGTGTATTTACTGGGGAGCACTGTTCGGCGGTGCGATCACATCGATTCTGTTCAACATTCCGGGCGAGCCCTGGTCGGTGGCCACCACGTTCGACGGCTACCCGATGGCGCAGCAGGGTCGCGCCGGCGAAGCACTGACCGGTGCGTTCACGTCGTCGTTCGTCGGCGCGTTCGTCGCGGTGCTGATGATCACTTTCCTGGCGCCGCTGGTCGCGCGTTTCGCATTGCAATTCGGGCCGCCCGAGTTCTTCTCTGTTTATCTGCTCACCTTTTGCAGCTTCATCGGCATGGGCAAGGGATCGCCGTGGAAAACGCTGGCGTCGATGATGCTCGGCTTCGCACTGGCTGCCGTCGGAATGGACACCGTGACCGGGCAGCTGCGCCTGATCTTCGGCCTTACCGAGCTGATTCGCGGCTTCGATTTTCTGATCGCGGTGATCGGCCTGTTCGGGATCGGCGAGATTCTGCTGTCGATGGAAGAGGGCTTGGCCTTCACCGGCAAGACCGCCAAGCTCAATCCCAAAGTGGTCTTTGAAACCTGGGCCAAGCTGCCGAAGTACTGGCTGACATCGCTGCGCAGCTGCGTGATCGGTTGCTGGATGGGAATCACACCGGGGGGAGCGACTCCGGCGTCATTCATGAGCTATGGGGTAGCCAAGCGTATGTCGCGCGAGGGCGCCAAGTTCGGTAGCGGTCAACTCGAAGGGGTGGTAGCGCCCGAAACCGCCGCGCATGCCGCAGGCACATCGGCATTGCTGCCGATGCTGACGCTGGGCATCCCCGGCTCGCCGACGGCGGCGGTGCTGCTGGGCGGCCTGCTGATTTGGGGACTGCAGCCGGGTCCGCTGCTGTTCGTCGAGCAGAAGGATTTCGTGTGGGGGCTGATCGCCAGCATGTATCTCGGAAACATCGCAGGCCTGGTGGTCGTTCTGACCTGCGTTCCGTTGTTTGCGGCGATCCTGCGGATTCCGTTTTCGATCATCGCGCCGATCATCATCGTGATTTGCGCCATCGGCGCCTACACCGTCCACAACGCGATGCTCGACATCTGGCTGATGCTGCTTTTCGGCGTTATCGGCTACGCGTTCAAGAAACTCGATTACCCGCTCGCGCCACTGGTACTGGCACTTGTGTTGGGCGACCGGGCGGAGGACTCATTTCGCCAGTCGATGATCATTGCGCAGGGCGATGTTCGCGTGTTCTTTTCAAACTGGCTGGTCGGCGGCATCACGGCGCTAGCGCTGGTGATGCTGTTTTGGCCGTTAATCGGGAGTGGTCTCGCCCGCGTGCGCGCGATGCGCCCTGCCTAGCCGCGAGAGCGTCTCGGCCGATAGATTCAGATATGACGCGAGTTCTTTCTGCGGAACGCGGTCCGCCAGTTCGGCGTGCTTTCGCATGAAGCGAAGCACGCGACCCGGCGCGTCGAGCAGATGCAACGTAATCGTGTGCGCCATGATCTCGCTCATCAGATGCATCACTTCGAACTCGAACACTTGCTTCAGGTCCGGATGCCGGTCGAGAAAAGCCACCCACTGCGGCAACGGCAACTTCGCGACACGCGCTTTCGTGACCGTCATGATGCTGTATGGCGCCGGCGTATTGAGCCTCCACGCGGCGTAGCTCGTTTCCATCGCGCCAGCGTCGGCGAAACGCAAAATCATTTCCCTGCCCTGCTTGTTTGCGACGACACGCTTCAATATGCCGTCGAGCAGAAAATACTGCTCCATATCGAGCGCGCCCTGCCTGATCAAACATTCGCCTTTATGGCAATCGACCACGGACAGCAGCGGTTCTAGTTCTGCCATTGCACTCGCCTTCATCTGCTTGAGAACAACGTTCTCACTCAGCTGGGCGCGAAGCCTTACGCTTTCGGGATGGTTTGCAACGAGATTCATCAAGCGCATCGGTAGCAGGTTCAGGTCAAGCCTGACAGCCCGACTCTTGGCGTGGGAAATTGACACGCGTCAATGACCCCGCTTCTGCCAATACTATAGGATGAATTTTCGTAATCCGCCCCCTAAGCCAACGTGTTGCCCACCGCCGAGCGTCCACGTTCCGTCGGTCGAATGGGTTGTGCACAGGCGATGCAGGCAGATGACGAAGGACGCCGAACCGGAACCATCAACGGGAACGAACCATGTCTTCAGTCATCGCAGCCAAGCCAACAGTAACGGCGGCCACGATCGCCGACGAAACGCCAAGAATCGCCAGTGGCGAGATCGATGTCCACTCACAGGAGATTGACGGCTTTCAGCTGGTCATCGATGCCCTGAAGCTGAACGGGATCGATACGATCTTCGGTCTGCCGGGCATCCCGATTACCGACCTCACGCGCAAGCTGCAGCGCGCCGGACTGCGCGTGATCTCCTTCCGCCATGAGCAGAACGCCGGGTATGCCGCTTCCATCGCCGGCTTCATGACGCAGAAGCCGGGCATCTGCCTCACGGTGTCCGCGCCCGGCTTTCTCAACGGACTGGCAGCGCTCGCCAACG
>JBDTQZ010000556.1:0-2578 GCA_039931935.1 Burkholderiaceae bacterium
CCGCCGTACGAAGCACCAGACGGGAGCGCGCGGGCGCGACTCTATCCGCTCGCAATCATCTCGCCCCCGGCGCATAACTTTCTGAACTCGACTTTTGTCAACGTAACGAGCTTGCGCTCGACCGACGGTGAACCTTCAGTGGAGATCCATCCGCTCGACGCGCAGGCCCGCAGGGTATTCGACGGTACACGCGTCCGCATTTTTAATGACCGCGGCAGCATCGATGTACTTGCGCGAGTGACCGATCGAGCGCGACCGGGCTGTGTCGTCGCGCTGTCGATCTGGTGGAAGACGCTGGCACGCGACGGCAAGAACGCAAATGGGCTGACCAGCGGTCGGTTGACCGACATCGGACGCGCGCCGACGTTTTATGACTGCCTGGTCGACGTTGCGCCGCAGTGACGTGAGGTCCCCGGTTCGAGGCATGGGAACGCGGCGATTGGGGCGCGATAATACGGTTTGCTTCAGGGTTTGACCCAAACCTCGCGATGGCTGCGGTTCCATCTTCGCTGTTCGATCTACCACTTTCCGCTGCTTACGACTCGGCGCGCTGGAGCAAGGCCGCGCTCGATGTGTGGACCGGCTCGCTCGCTTCATCGGCCGCGATTGCGGCTCAGCGTGAGCAGCGGCTAGTCGCCCTGGTCGCACATGCGTTCGAGTGTTCGCCGTACTACTCGCGGCTATATCGCAAGTTGCCTGTGAGTTCAAGCTCGCGTTTGCGGTTAAGTGATCTGCCGCCGGTCACCAAGCAGTCACTGATGGCCGAATTCGACGATGTGATGACGGAGCCGACGGTGACTCGGCGCGCGGTCGACGAATTTGTGGCCGAGCCCGATCGTTGCGGCGGAGCACTGCTCGGGCGCTATTCGGTATGGACCAGTTCGGGCACGACAGGTGAGCCGGGTTACTTTGTCCACGATCCCGATGCCATCGCGGTGTATGACGCGCTCGAATGGCAGCGTTTTCGCGGAATACGTTCCGCGACTGACCTGGCGCGCCAGTTGATCGCGGGCGATCGCTACGCGATGGTCGCCGCGACCGGCGGGCATTTTGCGGGCATCTCAACAGTCGAACGCATGCGGCGCTCGATGCCGTGGCTGACTGCGTCGCTGAAAGGATTTTCGCTGCTGCAACCACTCGAGCGACTGGTGGCCGAACTGAACGCGTTTCGGCCGACTCTGCTCGCCTCGTATCCGACCGCGGCGCAGATGCTGGCCGATGAGCAGCAGGCGGGCAGGCTCAAATTGCGCCTGCGCGAAGTGTGGACGGGCGGCGAGACTCTGGCGAAGCCGGCCCGCGCGCAGGTGCAGCGCGCCTTCGGCTGTCCGGTTCGCAACTCGTATGGGGCATCGGAATTTCTGCCGATCGCCTGGGAGTGTCCGTATCGGCGCCTGCACCTGAACAGCGACTGGATCATCCTGGAACCGATCGACCACCATGGTCGCCCCGTCACTGCGGGTACACGCTCGCATTCGGTGCTATTGACCAATCTGGCAAATCGCATTCAACCGCTGATTCGCTATGACCTGGGCGATGCAGTCACGATCGCCGATACGCCGTGCGGCTGCGGTAGCCGGTTTCCGGTGATGTCGGTCGAAGGTCGCACCGATGAGGCGCTGGTTTTCCCGTTGACCGGCGGCGGCACCGCGACGGTCGTGCCGCTGGCACTGACGACTGTCATGGAAGACGATGCGCGCGTTCATGATTTTCAGGTGACGCAGACGGCGCCGCGCAAGCTGCAAGTGCGATTGGGGGGCGACGAGCATGGGTCGGCGGACGAAGTTCGCCGTGCACTTGGCAGCTACTTCGATACGCTCGGTATCGGAGAAGTGTCGATCGATATCGCGCGCCGTCCGCCGGCACGAGATCAAGTCAGCGGCAAGCTGCGCCGCGTGATCTGCCAACTGCATACTGATTGATCGTCGTCGAAATCAGCGGGCACAATTGCGCCCGATGATTTCCTCTACTCGGATCAAGCATCTGCTGCTGGCCGGTGCGATCGTGCTTGCGATCGCGGCGGTGGCTGGCTGTTCGACACTCGGTTACTACGCACAGTCGATCGACGGACACTTTGCGATGCTGCGTGCCGCGCGGCCGATTCCGGAGATCGTGGCGGATCCCGGCACTGCCGAACCGTTGAAGGAGCGCTTGCAGCGCGCGCAACAGATTCGCACGTTTGCCTCGCAAGAGCTCGGCTTGCCCGAAAACGGCAGCTACCGATCGTATGCGGACCTGCAGCGCCCATTCGTCGTGTGGAACGTGTTCGCGGCGCCCGAGTTGTCGCTCGAGTTGAAGCAATGGTGCTACCCGGTGGTCGGCTGCGCGGCGTATCGCGGCTACTTCGATCGCGACTCGGCCGATCGTGCCGCTGCGGAACTGCGCGCCCAAGGTTACGAGGTCAACGTTGCCGGCGTGCCAGCGTATTCCACACTCGGATGGTTTGCGGATCCACTTTTGAACACATTCATCGGCGGCACCGAAGGGCAGCTCGCCGGTCTGGTCTTTCACGAGCTCGCGCACCAGGTGGTCTTCGTCGGCGGCGATACGACGTTCAATGAATCGTTTGCTACAGCCGTCG
>JBDTQZ010000557.1:0-2576 GCA_039931935.1 Burkholderiaceae bacterium
TTGGAGGTCCGTGCAGTGCGATATGAGCCGCTCGCAACCCATTAGCGTTGCGAGCACGCGCTCGACGCGCCGCGGTTGACGCCGCGGAATCGTTCCGCCTATAGTGCGATCGAGATTCCCATGGACTTGGAACTCGCCGGACTCGAGCAAAAACTCGCCACGCTCCTTGCGGACTATCACCGCTTGCGCGCGGAAAACGAGTCATTGAAGCGCGAGCTCGGCCGCTCGCTGGAGCAGAACCGGGCCCTGAATGCGCGCATCGCGGCCGCGACCGCGCGACTCGACTCGTTGCTGCTGCAACTGCCGGAATCGACGGGCTGAATCGGTGGAAGATCCCTCAATCACCCTCGACGTCTCCATTCTGGGGCGCGAATATCGCGTCGCCTGCCGGGAGTCCGAGCGCGAGGAATTGCTGCAGGCAGTGCAGTTCGTCGATCGCCGCATGCGCGAAATCCGGGATTCGGGAAAGATCTCCGGAACCGAGCGCATCGCGGTGATGGCAGGGCTCAACATCGCACACGAGTTGCTGCGCTCGAAAAGCGGCAATGGAAAGTCCGCGCCAGCCGCAGGTTTTGACACCGCGGGCATTCAGCGTAGAATTTCAGCAATGCAGTCGGCCATCGATCGTGCGATGGCGGAGCAGGACAAGTTGTTCTGATCTCGTCTTACTCCACTGCGCCCTTTGTCCCCTGCGGTGTTCGAGCTGGCCATACATTCTTTGAACCAATGCTAACTTAGCAGGTTGCCGTGCTTTCAACGGGCCGGTGTGCGCTCCCTACGCGGAAGCGCCTGATGGCCCTGGCAGGCGACCCTCTTGAACTGCGGTTCAAGATGAGGTTGGCACGGCACAGGCGGGGGACTCCCTCTTTGAGCGCCGAAGCTTGTTATCGGCCGCTGATCGCGTTGCTGCTCCATTCTCCACGCCAATACTGCTGACATGCGCTACTGGCTGATGAAATCCGAACCGGACGATGTGTCCATCGATCACCTCGCTCGCATGCCGAAGCAGACGGTGGCCTGGTACGGCGTTCGTAATTATCAGGCCAGGAACTTCATGCGCGATCAGATGCAGGTGGGCGATCTCGCATTCTTCTATCATTCGAGCTGCGCCGAGCCCGGCATCGCGGGTATCGTCAAGGTGAGCAAGGCCGCCTATCCCGACAAAACTCAGTTCGACAAAAAGAGTCCCTACTATGATCCCAAGGCCACACCCGATGCACCGCGCTGGGTCAATGTCGAAGTAACTTTCGCAGAGAAGACGCGGCTCATTTCCCTTCCCGAGCTCCGTGCTCACGCGGAGCTCGCGACCATGCGCGTGCTCGCGCCGGGAAACCGGTTGTCGATCACGCCGGTAGATCCTCGCGAGTGGACGTTCATTACCAAGAAGATGTTGAAAGCGTAGTTTGGACTTGATGCTGATCCCGGTGTTTCTTGTCATCGGGTGCGTGGTCGGCTTTATCGCAGGCTTGCTCGGTATCGGCGGTGGAATGACCATGATTCCCCTGCTGACCCTTATCTTCAGCTATGAACACTTCCCGGCGGACGACATTCTGCACATCGCGGTGGCGACGTCGATGGCAACGATCGTATTTACGTCGTTTGCCAGTGTGCGCGCGCATAACCAGCATCGCGCGGTGCTGTGGCCCGTTTTCTGGAAGCTGGCGCCGGGAATTCTGATCGGATCACTGGCCGGCCCGCAGATCGTCAGCGGGATGTCGACGCAACTGCTGTCGGGCGTCTTCGCCTTGTTTGCCGCTTATACCGCGACACGCTTGCTGCGGAACAAATTGCCGAAGCCGAGCCGTGAATTGCCTGGAGCATTCGGATTATGGCTCGTCGGCGGTGCCATCGGCGTGCTGTCGAGCATGGTCGGCGCCGGCGGAGGATTCATCTCGGTGCCGTTCATGACGGCGTGCAACGTTCGCCTTCACAACGCCGTGGCGACCTCCGCCGCGCTCGGTCTGCCTATCGCGGTCGCCGGCACGGCAGGGTTTCTGATCGCCGGTTTTCGCCATCCGGGCATGCCGCCGTACACGGTGGGCTACATCTACCTGCCGGCGCTCATCGCGATCGTCAGCGCCAGCATGCTGGTCGCGCCGATCGGCGTCCGGCTGGCGCATCGATTGCCGGTCGCGCGTCTGCGGCACGCGTTTGCCGGATTGATGTATCTGATCGCGGCGTTTTTTTTCTGGAAGCTTGTCAAAGGCTGAGGTCTCAACGACCCTGACGCGGGCGCTAAGGTGAGCTCGCCGAGTAACGTTTCCGCAAAGTATTCTTTTGGACCTTGCCCATTGCGTTGCGTGGCAGCTCTTCGACGAAATGCACGCGCTTGGGCACTTTGAAATTGGCAATCTCCGCTTTCAGCGCAGCAATGAGATCGGCTTCGCTGGGCGCATGCCCGGCCTTGGCGACGACGACCGCAGTGACCGCTTCGCCGAAGTCCGGATCGGGAACGCCGATGACCGCCGACTCGGCGATGCCGGGCAGCGCATCGATCCGCTCCTCGATCTCCTTCGGGTAGACGTTGAGTCCTCCGGTAATGATCAGATCCTTCGCCCGCCCCACGATCTTCAAAT
>JBDTQZ010000558.1:0-2575 GCA_039931935.1 Burkholderiaceae bacterium
CACCGGCCGACGTCGAGGCAGTCAAGGCCTTTATTGCCGGGCACGTCCGGTGAAAGCGATCGGGTTTATCGGCTATTCGAACAGCGGCAAGACGACGTTGATCGAAAAGCTGATACCCATCTTTCGCTCGCGCGGTCTCTCCGTCTCGGCCGTAAAGAACGCGCACCACGGATTCGACATGGACCGTCCGGGCAAAGATTCGTTTCGCTATCGCGATGCCGGCGCACAACAAGTGCTGATCGCGACCGGCTCGCGCTGGGCGCTGCTGAGCGAAACGCCGCAACGCGCCGCGACACTCGACGAGTTGCTTGGCGAACTCGCGGCGTGCGATCTGGTCATCGTCGAAGGATTCAAGAGCGAAGGAGACATTCCGCGCATCGAAGTACGAAGAACCGCGAACGTCGAGCCACCGATTTTTCCGCACGATTCCAACGTGGTCGCGCTTGCGACCGATCACTCGGTGCACACGCATCTGCCGGTGCTCGATCTGAACGATCCCGATAAAATCGCTGCGTTCATCACCCAACATCTGCAACTACCGGCGCCGCGCGTCTGACCCCTTGCTCTCTGTCGAACAAGCGCTCGAGAAGCTGCTTTCTGCAGCGCAGCCAGTGACCGACGTCGAGCCGGTCGACACGATGCTGGCCAACGGCCGCGTGCTCGCGACCGCTGTGGTGTCGTCGGTCGACGTGCCGCCGCTCGACAACTCGCAGATGGACGGCTACGCGGTACGTACCGCGGATGTTCCGGGCATTCCGACGACCCTGCGCATCAGCCAACGCATTGCGGCGGGTCAAGTGGGCGCTGCGCTCGAGCCCGGAACCGCGGCTCGCATTTTTACCGGCGCGCCGATTCCTGCGGGAGCTGATGCGGTCATCATGCAGGAAAAGTGCGATGCCGTCGGCGACAAGGTGACGTTGAACGAACGTCCGCCACGCGGCGAGGCAATCCGCAAGGCGGGCATCGACATCGGGCGCGGCGATGTGGTGTTGAGGCCCGGTGTCCGATTAATGCCGCAGCATTGCGCGCTGGCCGCGTCGATCGGAGCCGCACGGCTCACCGTGCATCGGCGGCTGCGTGTCGCCACCTTCTTCACCGGTGATGAGCTGGTGATGCCGGGGGAGCCGCTGCGACCGGGACGGATCTACAACTCCAACCGCTTCATGTTGCGAGGTCTGCTCGAATCGCTGGGGTGCGAGGTGAACGATTTGGGGATCGTGCCGGACGATTTGCAGAGCACCCGCGATACGCTCGTACGTGCGGGAGCGCGTGCTGACTTGATCATCTCCTCCGGTGGAGTTTCTGTCGGCGAGGAAGATCACGTCAAACCCGCGGTGCAGGCCGAAGGTTCGCTTGATCTATGGCAGATTGCAATGAAGCCCGGCAAGCCGCTCGCATTCGGGCACGTACGCAAAGTGCCGTTCATTGGATTGCCGGGTAATCCGGTATCAAGCTTCGTCACTTTCGTACTGTTCGCGCGGCCGTTCATCCTGCAGCGTCAGGGAAGAATCGAGCCTATGCGAACATTCTTGCTGCGAGCGGACTTCGACTGGCAGCAATCAAGCCGGCGACGAGAGTTCATGCGGGCACGGCTCAACGGCAAGGGTGGGCTCGATATTTTTCCGAATCAAAACTCTTCGGTGCTGACGTCGGTCACGTGGGCGGACGGCTTGATCGACAATCCGTCCGAGCATTTGATTCACACCGGAGATATCGTGCGCTTCCTGCCCTTTGCTGAGCTGCTGTCATGAAGGTGCGCGTGCTGTACTTTGCGGCGCTTCGCGAGCGTGTCGGCCGCGGCGAGGAAGCAGTCGATGTCCCAGAAGGTGTCGCAACTGTTGCGCAGCTGCGCGAATGGCTGGTGCAGCGTGGTGACCCCTGGCGAGAAGCATTTGCAGAAACGCGGCGCGTGCGCGCGGCGGTGGATCAAGCAATGGTCGAGGGCGGTCACGCGCTGCATGAAGGCGCCGAAGTTGCATTCTTTCCTCCTGTCACAGGCGGCTAGATGACGGTGCGTGTGCAGCGCGACGATTTCGACGCCGGCGCCGAGATCGCTCGCTTACGCGCAAACAATCCGAAAGTCGGTGCCGTCGCAAGCTTTGTCGGCATCGTGCGCGATTTGAATGAAGGTGTTGCGGTGGGCTCGATCACGCTCGAGCACTATCCCGGCATGACCGAGAAATCGCTAGCGGCGATCGCGGAGCAAGCCAAGACACGGTGGAGCCTGCTTGACGTGCTGATCATCCACCGGATCGGCACGCTTGCACCGACCGACCAGATTGTTCTTGTTGTGACGACCAGCTCACACCGCGGCGACGCGTTCGCCGCGTGCCAGTTCGTGATGGATTATCTGAAGACGGATGCGCCGTTCTGGAAAAAGGAGACAACGGACGCAGGAATGCGCTGGGTCGACGCGCGCGACAGCGATGCCGATTCGCGCGCGCGCTGGAAATAGGGCGCGGACGCTTCGAAACACGTTCAAGCCGACCGAGGTTGCGTCGAGGAGCGCGGGCATGCTGGGCGTACGTTGAGCACCGCAGGCACAAGATCGGGGCGCGCAGTAGTTTGGCGAAGC
>JBDTQZ010000559.1:0-2574 GCA_039931935.1 Burkholderiaceae bacterium
TCCGAAAGACTCAGCGCCTGCACCAGCGGCAACGTGAAGCGCGCGAACTTGTTGGTGACGATGCCCCACTTGATGCCGCGCTGCTCGAGGTGCCGCAGCGTGTCATCCATGCCCGGAAACAGGGCAGATTCCATACACAGCGCCGATTCGTATTCGCGCAGGAACTCCTGGCGCAACTCGCCGTAACGAGTGTCGTCAACCGCTACGTTGAAGGCACGTCCGACCATTCCCCGAGCGCCGTGCGACACGAAAGGACGCAGCTCGCTGATGGGCAACGGTTCGATGCCGCGCGCGATGCGCATTCGATTTGCCGCGGCCGCAAGGTCGGGCGCGGTATCGACCAACGTACCGTCGAGGTCGAGCAGAACCAGCCGGATGGCCGGCCTCATCCCGGTTTTCGACACGCCATTAAATAGTTGACGCTGGTGTCGCTTCCCAATGTCGCACTCTTGGTAAACGGGTTGTATTGCATGCCGATCACTTCTCGCACCTCGAGCCCGGCTGCGCGTGCATACCGAGCGAGCTCGCTCGGCTTGAGAAACTTCGCGTACTCGTGGGTACCGCGCGGCAGAAGATTCAAGACGTATTCCGCGCCGACGATCGCCAGCGCAAAGGCCTTGGCGTTGCGATTAATCGTGGAAAAAAACACCCAGCCGCCCGGCTTGGCCAGTGTGGCGCAGGCCTGAACCGTTTGCGCGGGTTCGGGAACGTGTTCGAGCATCTCCATGCAGGTCACCACGTCGAAGCTTTCAGGCTCTGCATCGGCGAGAGTTTCGGCCGCACATTCCCGATACTCGACGCGCGCCTTGGAATCGAGCGCATGCAGTTGCGCGACTTTCAGTGGCTTGTCGGCCAGGTCGATACCGATCACAAAGGCGCTTTTTTGCGCCATCGCCTCGGTCAACACGCCGCCGCCACAACCGACATCAACCACGCGCTTGCCCGCAAGCGAGGCGTGTTGATCGATCCAATCGAGCCGTGCTGGGTTGATGTCATGCAACGGACGCATCGGTCCCTCGCGGTCCCACCACTTGGACGCCAACTCACCAAATTTCAGAAGTTCGGCCCGATCGACGTTGTCGCCCATGCGTCGGATGTTACGCAACCGCGACTGTGCGAAAGCAGGGTCAAAAAAAAGCCCCGCCGGAGCGGGGCTAGTTTGCGCAAGCTTTCTTATAACGGCTTGATTAGCGCTTGATAGGACGCGTACCCACCACTTCAACTTCGACGCGGCGGTTCGGCTGCAAGCACGCGATCAACTGCGTATGCGACTTGACTTCACCCTTCGGTGACGGATCCGCGCACTGCTTGACCGGATTGGCTTCACCCTTGCCTTCGGTGTAAACGCGGTTCGGCTCGATACCCTTGGTGACTAGGTAATCTTTAACAGCCTGCGCACGACGTTGCGAAAGTTTCAGGTTGTATGCATCGCTGCCGATGCGGTCTGTATAGCCAACCGCGATGATCACTTCGAGGCTGACACCGGCCAGTTTGGACACCAGGTCATCCAGCTTCGCACGGCCTTCCGGACGCAGCGTTGCTTTGTCGAAGTCGAACAGCGCATCCGCTGCAAACGTCACCTTCTCGCTGGTCGGCGCCGGCGGCGCCGGTGGTGCTGGCGGCGGCGGCGGCGGGGCCGGCGGTGCGGGTGGCGGCGGTGGCGGCGGTGGCGGCTCGCATACTTCCTTCGGCATCAATTCTTTGTCGCACACGCAACCGACCGGAAAGGGGCTGCCGTCAACCTTGGCGCTTCGCGCGCGCTCGATGCTCCAAAACCCGGTTCGCCAGCACAGGCCGAAGGGGTTCATGACGACGACGCCACGAGAATCTATTACATACGGGCTTTCGCGCGGATCGGTGATCTTGATGTCCTTCTGCTGGGCCAGACTGACCCCAGAGACGGTCATCAATGCCGCGGCAACGAGGCCCAGCTTGATGAATTTCATATTGGTGCTCCTCACTCGAGATTCGGGATGAACTTGAAAAACTGACCGCCCGGAGCGCAAACCGAACGATCGCTGCAAGCCTGCGTCGATCGGTGGTCGTTTCGGCAAGCGCGTTAGCCTGCCGGAACAGTCCCGCTCGTGAGCAAAACTTGTCGGCAACGATTCTGCCACGCGCCTACTGACGCCATCAGGGACTTTTGAAGCTGGCCGTCGCTATCTGCAAGCGCGTGTCGCTTATGCACAACACGCTTGCCAGCGACCCAGACTTCAGACACCTGCTCACGCCCGGCGGCATAGACGATTTGCGACACAACGTCATAGAGCGGCTGCGTTTCGATTGCTGCCAGATCGAAGGCGACAAGATCCGCCTGCTTGCCGGCCTCAATCGATCCGATCTGATCCTGCCAGCCGAGGACTTCGGCGTTGATCACGGTGGCCGCCTGGATCGCGCGCACCGGCGTGAGCCCCGCACGCTTGACCAGGGCTTCAAAGTCGAGCGCCTGCGTCCCGTGCGCGTAGGTCGAGCCGTCGACGCCACTGCCCATCATCACCTTCAACCCGCGCGTTGCCGCTGCCATCGTCGCGGCTTTCTCGAAGATGGGAATGATCCTGAACTTCCCGCTCGTGT
>JBDTQZ010000560.1:0-2570 GCA_039931935.1 Burkholderiaceae bacterium
CGCTTCGTCCTGAAATAAATGGACGAATTCCCGGCCGATGATCCTGCGCTTGGCTTCGGGATCCGTTTCGCCGGCGAGCGCCGTCATGAAACGGTCGCTCGCGTCGACGTGCAGCAGCTTGACACCCATGTGCCTTCCAAACGTATCTATCACCTGCCGACCTTCGTCCAGCCGCAGCAAGCCCGTATCGACGAAGACGCAGGTCAGCTGATCGCCGATCGCGCGATGGATCAGCACAGCGGCGACAGATGAATCGACGCCACCGCTGAGCCCGAGGATAACTCCGTCATTGCCGACTTGTGCTCGAATCTTTTCGATCGCTTCCGTCGCGTAATCACCCATTACCCAATCAGGCCTGCAGCCGCAGATGTCGAGCACAAACCGGCTCAAAATAGCCTGGCCCTGCAGTGTGTGCGTCACTTCCGGATGAAACTGCACGCCGTACAAATCACGCGCCTCGTCGGCCATGCCCGCGATCGGGCAGGTCGATGTCGATGCCATCAGCTTGAAGCCGGGCGGCAGCTCGGTGACCTTGTCGCCGTGACTCA
This sequence comes from Burkholderiaceae bacterium, assembly GCA_039931935.1. Lineage (GTDB taxonomy): Bacteria > Pseudomonadota > Gammaproteobacteria > Burkholderiales > Burkholderiaceae_F > JACCZX01. Next base: position 549 of record JBDTQZ010000560.1, read on the forward strand.
TCCAGACTTTCAGCAGACCGTGTCCGTCGGCCGTGCGCTCGTCTTCAAGGTTCGACAGCAACCGCGTGTGGCCACGCGCCCGGACTTCGGCATACCCGAATTCGCGATGCGTGCTTGCTTCGACCTGGCCGCCTTGTTGCACAGCCATCGTGAACATGCCGTAGCAGATCCCGAGTACCGGCACGCCGAGCTCGAACACGGCTGACGGCGCGCGCAGCTCGTGAGCTTCGTACGTGGAGGCGTGGCTACCCGACAAGATGACGCCCTTCGGCGAAAAGTCCCGCACGAACGCATCGTCGACGTCGTACGGGTGAAGCTCGCAGTAGACGCCGGCTTCGCGCACGCGGCGCGCGATCAATTGGCTGACTTGCGAGCCGAAGTCGAGAATCAGTATTCGGTCGTGATGCACTGACGCGGAAGTCACCGCTAGGTCTCGCTAATTTTCTAGCCTGTAGTTGGGCGCTTCCTTCGTTATTCGCACATCGTGGACATGCGATTCGCGCATTCCAGCCGCGGTGATCTCAACGAACTGCGCCTTGGTGCGCATTTCGTCGATTGAGCGACACCCGCAATAGCCCATGCTGGAGCGCAGGCCACCGGTCATCTGGAACACGATGCCGAGCACGCTGCCTTTGTACGGCACCATGCCTTCTACGCCTTCAGGCACGTACTTGTCGACGTTGGCGTCGTTGTCCTGCAAGTAGCGCTCGGCCGAGCCTTCGGTCATCGCTCCGATGCTCCCCATGCCGCGATAGCTCTTATACGAGCGCCCCTGAAACAGAATGACTTCGCCCGGCGCCTCTTCGGTGCCCGCGAACATGCCGCCCATCATGACCGAATATGCGCCCGCGGCGAGCGCCTTGGCGACGTCGCCCGAATAGCGGATGCCGCCATCGGCAACCAGCGGCACACCCGTTCCTTCAAGCGCTTTGGCAACATCGGACACTGCGGTGATCTGAGGCACGCCGACGCCTGCGACGATGCGTGTCGTGCAAATCGAGCCGGGTCCGATGCCGACCTTGACCCCGTCGGCCCCGGAATCGACCAATGCACGCGCGCCTTCCGCAGTGGCAACGTTGCCGCCCACTACATCGACCTTCGGAAAATTCTTCTTAACCCATCGCACGCGATCGAGCACGCCCTGGTGATGTCCATGCGCAGTATCGACAATCAGCACATCGACACCCGCTCGCACCATCAACTCCGCCCGCTCGTCGGAATCAGGACCTGTGCTGATGGCTCCGCCGACTTTCAATTTGCCGAGATGATCCTTCGCGGCATTTGGATGCTCGGTCGCCTTCGTGATGTCCTTCACGGTAATCAGGCCTCGCAACTCGTCGTCGCCGTTCGTGACCAGCACGCGCTCGAGGCGATGCTCGTGCAGCAGCGCCCGCGCCTCGTCAGGAGTCGTCCCTTCGCGCACAGTGACCAGACGCTTACGTGGAGTCATGATCTCGCGAATCGGCGCATCGAGTCGTGTCTCGAATCTCAAATCGCGATTGGTGACGATGCCGACGACGCGCTTGCCCTCGACTACCGGTAAACCGGAAATCTTGTGTGCGCGTTGAAGCTCGATCGCGTCGCGCACCGTCATGTCCTGCGTGATCGTGATCGGATCGCGCAACACGCCGGCTTCGTGACGCTTCACCTTCATCACCTGAGCCGCTTGCTCCTTGGGAGTCATATTCTTGTGAACGATGCCGATACCCCCCTCTTGTGCAAGAGCAATGGCAAGCCGCGCGTCGGTCACCGTATCCATCGGCGCCGAAACGAGCGGGATGTTCAAGGAAATGTTGCGGGAGAGTTGGGTAGAAAGCTGTACGTCGCGGGGAAGGACCGCCGAGTAGGCGGGGACGAGCAGCACGTCATCGAAAGTCAGCGCTTTTTGTACCAACCGCATACTTTTCCTCAGACGCAAAGACGGAGTATACGGGAGTGTGTTTACCCTCAGGTCTTGGCACTCGCGCGCGCGGCCGGAGAGCGGTGCGCCGGCAGGGGCCCGGCACTCACCGCTAAGCCGGA
>JBDTQZ010000561.1:0-2561 GCA_039931935.1 Burkholderiaceae bacterium
TCAAATCAAATCTATCTGGCGAGCAGGTTTCTTCTCTCGATTAATCGGGAAGTCGGGAGGCAGCTGTTGGGTCCATTTTGCAGTTCCAACCCCTGTAATAGTGGAAGATGGTCGCCTAAGCCTTGAGTCGGCGCTGATACGCTTTCGGACTACGCCAGGCGACGCATGGATCGCAGCCGTACATATCTTTGACGGAGAAAAGAAAATTGCGGCTCACGACCGTTTGCGAGATGCCACTTCCAGTGAATGGAAAGTTAATCGCTACGCGATCCGTGGCGCCCCAAAAATTGAGTGGGGCGTCGGTATCTCGGTAAATGTTCAGTTTCATATTGATGCCCTAGAGCCTGGCTGGCAAATCGATTTCTGTTCTGTAGGTTGTGACTTCCGCCGGTAAATCGCGAAGCCAAGTCCGACGCGTGAGAAGCGAAGCGATGCTGCCGGATTCGAGGTCGACCCTCCCAATCGTCTTTGCCACGAAAGGGAGGGTCCGAAGAGGTGCCGACCTTCTGTTCTCGTCTACGACCTGGCGCCTATTGCGGGCACGTCCGAAAGGCGCGACAAAACAGGCCGACGAGGCACTCAAATGCGGCAAATTCGCATCGAAACCGGCCGACGCTAAGCTAAGCAATCGATTTCGCGTAGCGAAGTAAGTCAAACGCAGCCAACCGCACGCCGCTACGTTTCGGCCGCAAAGTTTGCCGCCTGGCGCAATTGCACGAGGATCAAGTCCTTTGCCTTCTCGGCGCGCCGTGCCTTGATGCGCCGTTGCAGCGTTCGCAACTGCGCCTTGCCCGCATAGGCGTCGGGAACCATCGTCGCGAGGCGCGCCAGCAGTTCCCTGGCCGTCGCCGTAGGCTCGCCGATCAGCCACCCATCGACGACCGGCCAGGCGTGCTCGAACGGATCGGTTCGGGTTCTTCCCCAGCGCACAGCGCTTCTTGTTTGCGGTGCGTCGGTCGTGCCTCGCCGCTCTTCCATGCCGTGGCCCAGCCATCGAGGAACCTGGCTATGTCGATAGCCGGGGGGCCTGCGCGGAAGTCGACGCCGGCTCTCGAGGTCCGCGCGCTGCCATGTCGCTCAGACCTGCTGCGCCGAGCGAATGTCGCGCAGCAAACGCACAGGGTCCAACCCGGTGAATTGCTCCCGCAGTTGCCGCTTGACGACCTCGCTGACGCTTGCCGATGCAAGGAATCGATCGCGCGGGGTCGCGGGCGGGTAGTAGGTCTTGCTCACTCGTGCGCCGTCGCGGGTCTAAGCGCGCGCCCAGGCCGGACCATCCGGCCGGTATCAAGAGGTCTCATGCACATAAACACGCCATGGCTTTAGCGCCGCCAGCAGTTCATTTGCGGACGAGCAATAGCGCTGCTGCCACACGACATCATAGGGGGCGTTCGAAGCGGGCTTTGTCGCGCCTCCACGTCGTTGCTGCCGCCGACGCCAAAGTAGATGGCCGCGGCCCCTGTACATCAAGATAGCCAACGGCGTATTTCGGCGGTCCAATAGCCGATCCGGCAGATATCATCAGATGTGGGGATGCACGTGCGGCATCTGGCTCTCAACATTGCGGCCTCGGAGATGCGGGGGAGAGGTTCGATGGACTCGGTAGACACAGACATGGTGCATTTGTTGTGCAAGACTCGCTAAGACGCTACCGCGCTGGACGGCTCAGGCCGATTGTTGCGCAGGCCCGCGTCCAGACCGAAGGATGAACCACAATCTGCGCGCCGGCCGTTCAATGAGCGGCCCATCGGACCCCTCGCCCGTTCCCTTGGTCCCGCAGATGCGGCTGGGGGGCCACGTGCTGGACCTGGAGGCGCAGGTGTTGCGCGACGCGGACGGAGCACCCGTGACGCTGCGGGCTCAAGCTTGGGCGGTGCTGCGCCTGCTCGCGCTGAACGCAGGGCGGGTCGTTACCAAGGAGCAGATGCTCGACACCGTCTGGCCGGGTCTTATCGTGACCGACGGCTCGCTGCCGCAGGCCATCAGCGACATCCGGTCGGCGTTAGGGCCAGTAAGCCGAAGCGTCCTCAAGACCGTCGCGCGGCGCGGCTACATGCTTTGCACCGAGGCTTCCGACGCCCCAACTGCTGACAACACATCGAATTTGCCGGCCAAGCGCGGACCGATGTTCGGGCGGGACGCAGACTTGATGACGCTGGAAGCGCTTCTTTGCCAGCACCGAATTGTCACTGTGATCGGCACCGCTGGAATCGGCAAGACCACGCTCGCGCTTGCGGCGGCGCACGCGCACGTCGAAGGCGACTCGAGGAGCGCCGCGTGGGCTGACCTTTCGCGGATTAGCGACCCCGCCCTGCTCCCGGCCACGCTGGCCCAGGCGCTAGGACTGCCGATCGCCCAAAGCGGCAATCCGCAGGCGGGTCTTCTGGCGGCGCTTCGTCCGCTCACGGTGCTGCTGGTGCTAGACAATGCCGAACACCTGATCGACTCAGTCGCACACTTCACGCGCGCGCTGATCGACTCGGCCGCAGGCGTCCAGGTGCTGGTCACCAGCCAGGCGCCACTGCACATCGAGGGTGAGCGCGTGTTCCGCTTGGACGCGC
>JBDTQZ010000562.1:0-2561 GCA_039931935.1 Burkholderiaceae bacterium
GCGCAGGACAGTCGTCGTCTCGACCACCCGTGAAACGCCGAAATCCACGAGGACCAGCGAGTGTGCGTCGCGAAACATGATGTTCTGCGGTTTGATATCGCCATGAACAATACCCGCGCGATGAATGACATCCAGCGCATGAGCCAACTGCTGCAGGATCCGTGTCGCTTCTCCGACGCTGACGCCGAGCGCGACGCGCTCTCTAAGATCACCGCCTTGAATGTATTCCATGGCGACGAACAGGCATTCGTCGGTCACCCCGTGTTCGAAAATTTTCACGACATAGGGACTATCCAGTCCGGAAACGACACTGCATTCCTCGATGAACAGGTCCAGCACTGATGCGCTCACTCCTTCTCCAGGAAGCACTTTGAGCGCGCACAACTGGTGTGTCGCGGCGTTTTGCGCCAAATACACCTCGGACATGCCGCCCCGGCCAAGCTTTCTGAGCAGTTGATAGCCGCGGATTTGCACGCGCTTCAAGGAGGGTCGCTGAATGGGATGTGTGGCCGCTCCCCCCTTGAGAACACCAGTGTCGATAATCGTGGTGTTGTCGGGCGCTCCGGACCCCGACAGACGCTCGCGTAGTGCAGCGCGCAACATTTTGCGCATGTCAGCCGTGGTCATGTTGTGCTGGCCCTGGCAGTAGACGCCGCGCTGCAATATTGCCTGCGTGGCCGCCTGTGAGCCATCGATGAGCGCCACCACAACGGGGGCGTTGGCACGCGCACGAATCGCATCGAGCCATCCGGTATCCGACGCATCCTGCTCGCTCAGTCCAACCAATACCAGATCGCAGCCGGCTAGCGGCGCGCCTTCGCAAGCGAGTGCGTGGACAGATGCCTCCAGTTCCGTGATTGCGGCATTGGGCCATTCAATGGCTACGTATTGCATCAACAGGTGGCGCCGCTCCTCGGACGCATCGGCAATGAGTACGCGAGGATCGTTCGCGCCGCTGCTCGCCTGCAACAAGACGTCGCGCATGGATCAGACCCGTTCCTTGACGGTTACCCGGGCTACTTGAGCGAGCAGATCCTGCTCTTCGAAGGGCTTGCCGAGGAACAACGTGGCACCCAGCTCCATTGCCACCTTGCGGTGCTTTTCCGCAGTGCGGGAAGTGATCATGATGACTGGCAGTTCTCGCCACGCGGGCTCGTCGCGCACGCGCCTTAACAACTCGAAGCCGTCCATGCGCGGCATTTCCACGTCCAGAAGCATCACCGCCGGCAGCGCGCTACGCAGTTTCTCCAGGGCATCAACGCCATCGCGCGCTTCGACGACGCTGTAGCCTTGGCGCGCCAGAATCCGGCTCGTGATTTTTCGCACCGTGGCAGAGTCATCAACTACCAGCACCGTTGCAACTGCCTCGATGCCCATATCGCTTTTGCTTTTCCCGAAAGGCACCGCAGCCGAGCGCTGCGGAGGCGCGCGTCGCGTCAGTTGCACGGGATCCAGGATCAATACGATTTCTCCACCGCCGCGCACCGCCGCACCGGTTATACCGATCACGCGGGCGACCTGCGCGCCGACATTTTTCACCACGACTTCCTCGTGACCAACGATCTCATCGACCTGTATCGCTACACGCTGTGCGCCACCGCCGATGAGAATCAAGGGGGTGTGGCGCTGAACCCGGCTTTCGCCCTGGACTTCCATCCCGAGCAGCGCCCGCAGGTCGTGCACGGGAAATGCCTCGCCGCGCCAGTCTATGCGGCCCACTTTGTACAAGCGTGCCAGGGAATGCTGCGCAACGGCACGCACTTGTCTGACCATCAGGGTCGGCAATGCAAACTGCTGGCCCCGACAGCGAATCAGCAACGCTTGCATCACTGCGACCATCAGAGGCAGATGGATGGAAAAAGCCGTCCCTTTGCCCGGCTCGAAGGATACGTCCACGCGGCCGCCCAGCGCGGCGACTTCGCTGCGCACGACGTCGAGACCCACACCGCGGCCCGCCGATTCGGTCACATTCTCGGCCGTGCTCAGGCCGGCCTCAAAAGCAAACTGCACGATCTGCGAATCGGCCAGCAGCAAGTCGGCCTTCATCAGCCCGGCTGCGATCGCCTTGGCACGCAGCGCCCCGATGTCGAGGCCGCGACCATCGTCTCGCAACGTTAGTACCACCTCGTTACCTTCCTGCCGGACGTCGAGCGTTATTTCCCCAGCCGATGGTTTACCAGCCTCCAGCCGCTGCGGCATTGTCTCGATCCCGTGCACGACCGCATTGCGCAACAGATGCTCAAGCGGACCGATGATGCGCTCGATCACACCGCGGTCCAATTCCACCTTGTCGCCGCGGATATCCAACGTCACGCGCTTTGCAGCCTCACGCGCCGTCAGACGTACCACCCTGAACAGGCGTTCGTTGAGGCTCGCAAACGCAATCATGCGCACGCTCATTAACCCGTCCTGCAGGTCCCGGGTCATGCGCGCCTGCGCTTCGAGGGCCGCCTCGCAATTGTCCAGGTTGCGGCTCATGTTCTGTTGTAAGGTCGCCACGTCGCCGGCGCTCTCGGCGATGAATCGGGTCAATTCCTGCAGGCGCGTGAAGCGGTCGAACT
>JBDTQZ010000563.1:0-2559 GCA_039931935.1 Burkholderiaceae bacterium
AGGTGGCTTGGGCGGTTCCTTGCAGACCGCAAAGTCGGTCGCGGATTTCTGGTGGACGCGCTTGGTGGGTTATCTGCCAACCGATTACGCCTGTTATGACACCGTGCTGTCTTTCCTGGCGCAGCAAAAGGACCCCGCGACCTACGTCTTCAACTGGGGCGATGATGAGAAGCATAGCACTGGAAAACTTCCCGATCCCTCTGAAGATTGGAACAAAACACGGCTCCGCTCTGCGGTAGCGATGATGTTCAACTCACGCGCATTTATGGTGCAAGGCTGACATATGAAAGGCATCGAAATTTCCCGGCGCACGTTCATGAAGGCCAGCTGCCTGACGGCAGCCGCAGTGGCCGCTCCTCATTTCATCTTTAATGCTTACGCGACCAAAGGCGGCAAAACGCTGGTTGTAGTTTTTCTGCGCGGCGGCTTTGACGCGCTGAATTTCCTGGTACCTCTGACCGGTGCGGACCGCACCACGTATGAGGCCGCGCGACCGACATTACAGATTCCGAAAGCCGATGTCCTGTCGCTTGCTGGCACTTCCGACTTCGGGCTTCATCCTTCGGCCCCTGGACTGCGACAGTTGTATAACGACTCCAAGCTCGCGATCGTGCGCGGCTTTGGCTTGCCCACGTCAGACCTCAGTCATTTCGACGCGCAGAGCAAAATTGAACGCGGTATTGTAGATATCGCCGATAACAGCATTAGCACCGGCCTGCTAACCCGTGCGTACAGCGCGAATCTGCCGACGGGAGAGCCCGCCATGCCGATCCTTGCCGCGTGTGGCACAACGCCCACGAGTGTGTTGGGGATGCCTACCGCGGTCACGATGTCCAGCCCCACCACCTTCAAGCTCGGTTCCGGCCTTCAAAACAAATGGCAGCCCATCGTTGATGTCGCCACCGGCGAACTTTGGGCCGGACCGACCAATTACGACGCGGGGGGCACCAACGCCGTCTATTCGATGGAATTGGTCAAGGCGCAGGCATACGAACCGGTGGTACCGGCGTATTACGGCACAAGCACCTTCAGCTCGCAGCTGTTCACCGTTTTCCAAACCATCCAGAAAAACCTCGGCTGTACCTACGCGCAAATAGATAAAGGCGGTTGGGACAGCCATAGTAACCAGGGTGGTGCGGTCATCGAGGGCAGCACCAACTTTTTCAGTGACATGCTCATCGACTTATCGACGGCACTTTCGGGGTTCTATCAGGACCTTGAGAGCAACGGAATGCAGGACCAGGTCACGACCTTGGTCTATTCCGAATTCGGCCGTCGCGTGGAAGAGAACGGTAGTGGGGGAACCGACCACGGTCGCGGTGGCATTGCGCTCGCCCTCGGCGGTGCAGTCAATGGCGGCAAGATGCACGGTTCCTGGCCCGGACTCAACGATCTGGATGGAGGCAACGTCAAGGTCGTCAATGACTATCGTCAACTGGTCGCCGAAGCGTTGGTCGATCAAATGGGGCATAGCACCGCCGCCTTGACCGAAGTATTCCCGAGCTACGCGTATACCGGTCCGATCGGAGACGGTAACGGCGTTTTCAGGGCGGGCTGATCGCTGTTGCCAGGACTCTGTGTAGCCTACGCACGCAGGCAATCACCGCTCACGTGCGCAGCACGCGCAATTCCCTGCCGATTTTGATGAAAGCAGCAATCGCGCGATCCAAATGCTCGCGACTGTGCGCGACCGAGATCTGGGTACGAATCCGCGCCTGACCTTGCGCCACGACCGGGAAGAAGAAACCGATCGCATAGATGCCTTCGGCCAGCAGTCGCTCCGCGAATTCCTGCGCCAGCGGCGCGTCGTACAGCATCACCGGGCAGATCGGATGCGTACCAGGCTTCAAATCGAATCCGGCCTGAGTCATTTGCGCGCGGAAATACGCGGTGTTGTCCGCAAGTCGCGTGCGCAATTCCCCAGCCTCGGCCAGCATCTCAAATGCTTTGATCCCGGCGGCGGCGACATGCGGAGGTAGTGAGTTGGAGAACAGATACGGCCGCGAGCGTTGACGCAACAGTTCGATAACTTCCCTGCTGGATGTGGTGAAACCGCCGACCGCGCCGCCCATCGCCTTGCCCAGCGTACCGGTGATGATGTCGATCCGGTCCAGGACGCCTTTCACTTCGGCCGAGCCACGCCCACTGGCGCCGAGAAAGCCAGTCGCGTGGCACTCGTCGATGTGGACCAGCGCGCCATATCTCTTCGCCAGGGCCGTAATCTCATCCAGCGGGGCGATGACACCATCCATCGAAAACACACCGTCGGTGGCGATCAGCTTTGTCCGGCAGCCGGCAGCAGCGGAGGCCTGTAGTTGCTTTTCCAGGTCAGCCATGTCGCAGTTGCCGTATCGGAAGCGGCGTGCGTTGCACAGGCGGATACCATCGATGATTGATGCATGGTTGAGCGCATCGGAGATGATCGCGTCGTCCTCGCCCAGCAGCGGTTCGAACAGTCCGCCATTGGCATCGAAGCAAGCGGCATACAGGATGGTGTCGTCTTTGCCGAAGAAGTCGGAAATAGTTTTTTCGAGCTGCTTGTGCAGGTCCTGGGTGCCG
>JBDTQZ010000564.1:0-2557 GCA_039931935.1 Burkholderiaceae bacterium
CGACGAGGCGGAACGCGGCGCCGCCGCGACGCGAACTTGGCCGTTAGGGAGTGGGAATGGCAGTCCGGCCTGTTTCCAGGTGGTTGGCCCGATTGAGTCAGATGCCTTTGCCTGTCGCAGGCGCGTCAGGTTTAGCGCGCCAGGGACCACCGGGCTGCCAATCCTGAGAGAGAACACCAGCCTCTTGGGCGGCGACCGCAACCGGCATGACGAACGCGGCAATTTCGTCGATGGCTCCGGCGAGTTCGCCAACAGACAGTAGAAGCGGCTCGCGGCCGGTGAACGCGGCCCACTGCACCATCTTCTGCTTATCGGTTACAAAGGCTGTGGTGAAGTTGACCCGGTTTCGTGGACACCCGACCTTTTGGGTCGAAGGAGTTCACGATGTCGAAGCGAAGAGCACCCTACCCACCTGAGTTCCGCCGTCAGATGGTCGAGCTGGCGCGTTCCGGCCGGACGCCGGAGGAGCTTTGCCGCGAGTTCGGGCCGACCGCACAATCGATCCGCAACTGGGTCGCCCAGGCTGACCGTGACGAGGGCCGCCGCGCCGACGGCCTGACCACGGCCGAGCGCCAGGAACTGGTGCGCCTGAGGCGCGAGAACCGTCAGCTCAAGATGGAGAGGGATATCCTCTCAAAAGCAACGGCTTGGTTCGCTCGGGAGACGAACAAAATCCCAGGGAAGGATGGAAGTTCGTGAGCGAGAACCGAGCCAGCTACCCCATCGCCGTGATGTGCCGCACCTTGGGTGTCTCCCCCAGCGGCTATCACGCCTGGGTCAAGCGTCCGCCATCGTCGCGCGCCGTAACGGATGCCGAGCTGACGGACAAGATCCGCGCTGCGCACACGGCCTCGAAGGGCACCTACGGTGTGCCGCGCATCCAATTCGACCTGGCCGAGACCGGCATCAGCGTCAGCCGAAAGCGTGTGGCGCGGCTGATGCGGGCGGCAGGCCTAGCCGGCGTCAGCCGTCGCAAGTTCGTCACCACGACGGTGCGGGACGGTGGCCGTCAGGCTCCCGATCTCGTCGATCGGAAGTTCGTCGCTGAAAGGAAGAATATGCTGTGGGTGGCTGATATTACGTACATACCGACGTGGGCGGGCTTCCTCTACCTTGCCGTCGTGCTTGATGTCTTCAGCCGGCGGATCGTGGGCTGGTCGATGGCCACCACGCTGCACACGCAGGTCGTGCTCGATGCGTTGAGCATGGCACTGTGGCAGCGGCGCGCGAAAGACGTGATCCACCACTCCGACCAGGGCTCGCAATATACCTCCATCGAGTTCGGCAAGCGCTGCCGTGAGGCGGGCGTGCGCCCCTCGATGGGATCGGTCGGTGATGCCTACGACAATGCGATGGCGGAGAGTTTCTTCGCCACGCTCGAATGCGAGTTGCTGGACCGGCGACGGTTCCGGACGCAGGCCGAGGCGCGCATGGCAGTCTTCGAGTTCATCGAGGGTTTCTATAATCCGCGCCGCCGCCACTCTTCGCTCGGCTACCTGTCGCCCGTCGAGTTCGAGCGCCAGCAGGAAGAAGGGGCTCTCGATCCCGGCACACACCATCCTGCCGCCGTGCTCGGGGCGGTCAAGGTGCGGCCTGGAGATGTCGCAGTGGGAGGCGAGGTGAGTGCGACGGCCGACCTTGACCGCCCCTGCGCGCGACGGCTCCACGTGCGTGCAGGCCGGGATGAAAAGATGCTCTCGGCCGAACCAAAAGATGGACCCAGAAAGCAAGAGAAGGAGGACACATTGCCCCCAAACCCGCTACCCTGATCCCAAACACTCACCTCTCCACGAAACCGGGGCAAGTCCAAGCAGCGCCTCAAACCCGCAAAGCTGATTGCTCTTCAAGTCGTGTATCGGCTGGTAGTAGAGCTCAAACTCGCCGTTGACCAGAGCCTTGCGCAAATCCATTTCCAGGGCGCGGCGTGCTTGCATGCGCACGTCCATGCTCTTCTCAAAAAAGCGATAGGTGCCGCGACCCTCGCTCTTGGCACGGTAGAGCGCCATGTCCGCGTTCTTAATTAGCTGCTCGGGCTCGGTGCCGTCGCTCGGCGATAGCGCGATACCAACACTCGCGCCGACTACCATCTGGTGTTCTTTGACTATGAAGGGTGCGGCAAGGGCTTCGATGATACGGGTCGCAAGCGCAGTAGCTTCCAGTGGTTGGCTGTCAGAGCTTTGCAAAATGACAAACTCGTCACCGCCCATGCGTGCAACCGTATCGGTCCCCCGGACGCAGGTGCGCAGACGACCAGCGACCGCTTTCAATAGCGCGTCCCCGATGGTGTGCCCGAGCGCATCGTTGACATCCTTGAACCGATCGAGATCGAGACACAGCACGGCAACCATGCCGTCCTTGCCGGCACGGATGAGCGCCTGATCAAGTCGCTCACTGAGCAATACCCGATTGGGCAGGTCGGTGAGCGCATCATGATGCGCCATGTGGGTGATCTTGGCTTCGTTGCGGTGCCGCTCCGTAAGATCGCGGATCGCGTAGACCTCGTTGCCCCGCAAGCCCGAGCGGAACGGTTGGCAAACGACTTCGACGGGGATGCTTC
>JBDTQZ010000565.1:0-2557 GCA_039931935.1 Burkholderiaceae bacterium
GAAGCGCGTCTCCGGTTTGATCACCCTGGTTCAAACAGCGCCTGACGTCGGTACGCCGTTGCGAGTGCTGCAGCGGACGCTGAGCGAGAAAGCGCCGACGGTGCAAACCAAACAGGTGTCCCACCCGCCGGTGCTCTTGATTTGGTGAGGTGGTTCTCGGATGCGCCGGGAGTTCCTACCTCCGCTGGCCTTTGAATGTGACCGAGACCCGAAGGCCGGGTGCCGCTCCTTCCATGCCCGACGGCCCCAGTCTGATTGGCGCGCCGATCCGCCGCGCAATGGTGCCGACAATTGACAGCCCGAGTCCGGCGCCGGCCTCGCCGCTGCCCAGCACCCGATAAAACGGATCGAACACGCGTTCCCGCTCGGCCACTGCGATATCCGGGCCGGTGTCCTCGACCCGCAGCGTCACTTCGCCGGGAGCATCGGGCTGGGAATTCAGTGATAGATCGACCCGGCCGCCGGCCGGGGTGTAGCGGATCGCGTTTTCGACAAGGTTCTTGACCAGGGTGACCAGATCGACCTCGGAGACTTCGACCACGGCGTCCAGATTGCCCTGAACACCCAGATCGATCTCTTTGGCTTCGGCCAGCGGCATCTGCTCCTCGAGCACGCGGAGCACCGCCTGCCGGATCGACACTTGCTGCTGAGCCGGTATTGCAGACGCTTGAGACCGCGCCAGACTCAGCAACTGCTCCAGCAACAGCCGGGTACGCTGAAGGCCGCCGCGCAGGGTAGCGAGCCGTTCGGCCGCTTCGAGGGGCGTTGCGGCAGACTCGATACCCTCGGCCTGCAGCGTCAATGCGGCCACGGGCGATCGCAGTTCATGCGCGGCGTCGGCAAGAAATCGCTGCTGCGTTTGAATGGACTGCGCCACTCGCACCAACAGCCGGTTGATCGCCACCACGAACGGGAGAACCTCGGTTGGCAGCTCCGCAGCAGGCAGTTCCCGAAGATCGTGATCGCCGCGTCGGTCCAACTCCGACGCCAGCGCCTTGATCGGTCGGAACATGCGGCGCACCAGAGCGCCGACGACCAGCAGCAGGATCGGGATCAGAACGCACAGCGGCAATACCGTGCGTAACGCACTGTCGCGTGCAATTTCGTCGCGCACCGCAGTGCGCTGGCCGATCATGAAACGAGCGTCGGCGTCGGCGCCGAGCACCAACAGCCGCCAACGCTGGCCGTGAACCATCGCAGTTTGCAAACCGTTGCTCCATACTGGAGGCGCAGTTCCGACAGCTTCATCGCCAGAGCGATCCGCAGCGCTGACACGCGGCAGTGGCTCGATGATGATGCGACGCTCCGAATCCCCGTCGCCACCGCCCCGTCCCACCCGCGGCCCGGTGACAGGAATGGGCTGGCGTTCAACGAAAGCGCCGATCTGTCGCAGTTGATCGTCCTGCAACTCGATCGCTTCGTCGAACGCGACGACGAACGAGAACGCGCCCGCAGCCAATGCCACTGCCAAAATGACAACCGATAGCCAAAGCGAAAGCCGCAGCTGCAGTGACCGCCTCACGCGCGCTTTGACACCATCCATCCCATTCCCCTGACGTTCTTGATCGCGTCGCGGCCGATCTTCTTGCGCAGCGAATGAATCAGGAATTCGACCGCGTTGCTTTCCACCTCCTCGCCCCAGCCGTAGATGCGGTCTTCGAGTTCGGTGCGCGAGAGGATGGCGCCAGGGCGGATCAACAACGCCTGCAGCAAGGAGAACTCGCGCGCGGACAAGCTGCACCCCATCGACGCTCATCTCACGGGTGGCCAGGTCCAGGGTTAGCGTCTCGTTGCTCAATACCGGTCCGGCGCTGCCGCCCTTGCGCCGAAGCACTGCACGCATCCGTGCGAGTAGCTCGACCATGTCGAACGGTTTGAGCACGTAGTCGTCGGCACCCGCGTCAAGGTTCAGCACGCGGTCGTTCAGTCCATCGCGCGCAGTGATCACGACGATCGGCACCGGATGGCGTTTTGCGCGGATTGAGCGCAACACCTCGGCGCCGTCTTTCTTGGGCACTCCGAGGTCGAGCAGCACCAGGTCATAACTTTGACTGGCGAACACGGTGAGCGCCGTTTGTCCGTCGCCGACGCGGTCCACCGCATAGGCCGCGTCCTTCAGCGCCTGCTCTACCGCCTCGCCGATCATGTTGTCGTCCTCGACCAGGAGAATGCGCATCGGATCGGCTCCAGATCAAGAGACAACGAACGTTGCGGGGCGCATCTGATCGCGGACCACACAGAGCGCGTCCGGGCAGCGAAGCGGCCGCAGCAGCCCGTTGTGACTACACTTTCTTGGGCACCGCTGATGCGTCGTTCGCATCAAAGCGGCTGACGGTCATGTAGACCACGACCGCCAGGATCGCGGACAGGAAGATCATGCTGGTGTTGACCGTGCCCAGTCCCAGGCCGCCCTTGGCCGCGGGTTGCGACAACAGGTCACCACACGAAGCGCCGAACGGCCGCGTGAGGATGTAGGCGATCCAGAATGCCAGCACCGGATTGAGCTTGAACACGTAGTAGGCCAAGGTCACAAGTGCGATCAGGCCGCCGTAGATCA
>JBDTQZ010000566.1:0-2556 GCA_039931935.1 Burkholderiaceae bacterium
AAGAGAGGCGGCGTAAAGACGGGTCGTTGGTGCCCGAAAAACCGATGGAAGGTCACTCCTGAAAAGTCAGGTGCGCGAACGCCATGCTCAAGAACTGATCCAGGCAGGAGAACGACTTCACCTTCCGGTCGCCCGCGTAACGGGTGACGATTCTGCGAAAGGTGTGAAGCGGCAGATGCTCCATGACTTGTGCAAACACCAGCTTGCCCACGTACATCATTTGCTCCCACGATGGATTCCATCGGAGAGTCGCAAACTCGGCGGCTACAGTTCAAGTCGGTGACCGACGAAATCATGAAAAAATGCTTTCCGTTCCTTAGCTTACGAGCCGTTCCATAGAAAACGTTGGGACACTACTGACATCGGATAACATCGGATCAGTCGATAAACCGCCCGATACCTGCGGTTTTTCACACTTGGCGCAGGGTGGCATAACAATCATCATCGTTTTGCGGCTTCAGCGCGCGCAGGATTTCGCTGGTATGAGATCGATCCGACGTATTGGGTTCTCTGCATGCTTGAATGGCTCGGCGTGATTCGAGATCTGCGGCGCGCCATACCGTCAGATGTTCTAGCTGAGAAGCAAAACTGAGAATACGTGTGCGCACGAGGGACTGGGGTCTCGTATAATTCGTTCTGTTCAGTTCTAACCTTGAAAAATTGGAATTAATGAAACTGCTAGTACCAGTTAAGCGCGTCGTCGACTACAACGTAAAAGTCCGTGTTCGTCCGGACGGTTCGGGTGTGGAAACCGCGAACGTAAAGATGTCGATGAATCCGTTCGACGAGATCGCGATCGAGGAAGCGGTGCGACTGAAGGAGAAGGGCATCGCGACGGAGGTTGTCGCGATATCGTGCGGTGTCGTGGCGTGCCAGGAAACGCTGCGCACGGCGCTTGCCATCGGCGCTGATCGCGCCATTCTGGTCGAGACCGATGTCGCGTTGCAGCCACTCGCGGTGGCCAAGCTGTTGAAGGCACTCGTCGAGAAGGAGCAGCCGCAGCTCGTCATTCTCGGCAAGCAGGCGATCGACGACGACGCGAACCAGACCGGCCAGATGCTGGCTGCGCTGCTCGACTGGCCGCAGGCCACCTTCGCATCCAAGGTCGAGATCGCTGGCGAGTCGGCCACCGTCACCCGCGAAGTGGATGGCGGGCTCGAGACGATCTCGATGAAGCTGCCGGCGGTCATCACGACGGATCTGCGCCTCAACGAGCCGCGCTACGCGACGCTGCCGAACATCATGAAGGCCAAGAAGAAGCCGCTCGAGACGACCAACCCGGCTGCGCTGGGTGTCGACGTGACGCCGCGCCTGACGACCCTGCGCGTGGTCGAGCCGCCGAAGCGCAAGGGCGGCGGCAAGGTGGCAGACGTTGCCGAACTGGTGAGCAAGCTGCGCAACGAAGCCAAAGTGCTCCCCTGACCCAGATGACTACACTCGTCCTGGCCGAGCACGATACGGCCGCACTCAAGAGCGCTACGTTGCACGCCATATCCGCGGCAGCCCAACTGGGCGATGATGTTCATGTTCTCGTCGCCGGCCACAACGCCAAGGCCGTGGCGGAAAGTGCGGCCGGTGTCGCCGGCGTGGCGAAGGTGCTGCACGCCGAGGCGCCGCACTTCGCGCAGCCCACCGCGGAGAATCTGGCGGCACAGGTGCTCGCCGTCGTGGCTGCGGGCGACTACAAGTTCATCGTCGCTGCCGCCACCGGCTTCGGCAAGAACGTGCTGCCGCGCGTCGCGGCGAAGCTCGATGTGGCGCAGATTTCGGACGTGATGGCCATCGAATCGCCCGATACGTTCGTGCGGCCGATCTACGCGGGCAACGCGTTCGCCACCGTTCAGTCGAGTGATCCGATCAAGGTGATGACCGTGCGCACGACGGCATTCGATGCTGCGGGATCGGGCGGTAACGGCGCAATCGAGACAGTCGCGGCGACGGCGGACACCGGCGCGACGAAGGTGACTGGACAGGAGTTGACCAAGACCGCGCGGCCGGAGTTGACCAGTGCGCGGGTGGTGGTCTCCGGCGGGCGTGGTCTTGGCAGCGGCGAGAACTTCAAGATGCTGGAAGCGCTCGCGGACAAGCTAGGCGCGGCGCTCGGCGCCTCGCGCGCCGCAGTGGATGCAGGTTATGTGCCGAATGATTATCAGGTGGGACAGACGGGCAAGATCGTCGCGCCCGACCTCTACGTCGCCGTCGGCATCTCGGGTGCCATTCAGCACCTGGCGGGGATGAAAGACAGCAAGGTCATCGTGGCGATCAACAAGGATCCGGAGGCGCCCATCTTCCAGATCGCGGATTACGGCCTCGTCGGCGATCTCTTCCAGATCGTCCCGGAACTTACGGCCAAGCTGTCGGACTGAGCGTCCGGCAACACTGCGCCGGGTCACTCGGTCCGTTCGCCGGTGCAACGCCGGCGTTTTGCGCATCGAGAGACAGTTTAGGAATGCAGCGTCGGCACGACCGATTCGGTTATCCTCTGCGTCCCCGTCGCCACGACTCGCCGCCATGAGCACCTATCGCGCCCCGCTGAAGGAAATGGAGTTCGTGCTG
>JBDTQZ010000567.1:0-2554 GCA_039931935.1 Burkholderiaceae bacterium
GTGGAAACCGAGCGCTCCGGGGTCAGTGGCATTTTGCTGAAGGACCTGGCCCGCCAGATCAACATTTCGGTGCTCCGCATGTACGACATCGTTGGAGTGCCGAAGGCGACCGCCGAGAAGAAGGCTTCCGAGAATGGGGTCATTGGAGGCGCTGGCGGTCAGGCCGCCATCGGGATCGCGCGCCTGATCGGCATTGCTCAAGCTATCGTGGACAACAGCACCGCATCTGAGGCGGAGGACTTTGATGCCGCTCAATGGCTGGGACGCTGGATTGAGCTGCCGCAGCCGGCGTTGGGTGGCCGAAAGCCGGCCGACTTGCTTGATACACCCACTGGAATCAATGTTGTGGCCAGAGTGTTGGGCGCGATTGAAAGTGGCGCGTTCGTGTGACAGCGTCAGTTACCCTTTTTCGCATCGCGTCAGAAACCAGGCAGTACAAAGCGACCGATCTCGGTGGCCGAGGAGCCGCAAAGTATCCAGGTCGATGGAATCACGCCGGCGAATACGTGGTCTACGCCGCGCAAAGTCGTTCCATGGCGGTTCTGGAAACTGCCGCCCACGTCGATAGCGCCGGACTGCCGCAGAACAGGTTCGTGGTCCGACTCGATGTTCCCGCTGCGATTTGGAAAACTCGCACCACGCTGAAGGAAACGGGCCTTGATCCGGCTTGGCGCTCCATTCCCGCGGGCAAAGCTAGTGAAGACATCGGATCGAGCTGGTATCAATCCGGCAAGACAGCGCTTCTTCTTGTGCCGTCCGTCATTGTCCCGGAGGAATATGTTGTGCTGGTGAACGCAAGACATCCTTCAGCGAAGGCGATTACAGCGGTCACCGAGCGCCCGTTTGAATTCAACAAACTCTTTCGCTAGCCCATTCTGTGTCCATAGAGCAGGTGCTGGCACCCATGAATTTGCTTGTCGTTGAGGGCGAGTAGATCACTGAATACCATCGGCTGCTTTATCGGTGAGTCCGTCCCAACGGATTTGGAACAGGGAATTTTGGTGATCAATCTTCGCTCACGCCATTCGAAGCCGGCCGCGCGGAAGACAAGGTGCAATCCGGACCGTACGAACCGTGCCAGCAGACCGGTGGGCACAGCAAGAATCTCGTTTTCCACCCGCTGACTGAAGAACGTAACCGTCCTTACGCTTCTGTCTGTTCGGCCAATGCCAGGGGTCAACGACTTCCACGCCCAGGTAGCGCACCGCTTTCGATCTGGTATGCCCGAGCAGTAGCTGGACGGCACGTAAGTTCCCGGTGCGCCGGTAGATTAAGGTTGGCTTCGTACGCCGCATGGTGTGGGTTGCCATAGGCGCTGCGATCGAGCTGGCCGACCGAGCACGGTCAGCATGCAAACCCAATCGAAAAACCCAGTATTGTTAACCGCGGACTCTAAATCGACCACGGACTAAATTGGGGAGCGCGTCGCCATGACCCAGAGCATTCTCAGAGGCAGCTGCCTCTGCGGAGCCGTGAAGTACGAAGCGACGGGGGAGCCAAAGCGGTTCGTGCACTGCCATTGTTCCCGGTGCCGAAGGGCGACGGGCACTGGTCACGCCTCAAACCTCTTCCTGCAACCGGCTTCGCTCAAGTGGCTCTGCGGTGAGGAGCAGCTTCGCTCGTTCAAGGTGCTCGACGCCAAGCGCTTTACCAATGCTTTCTGCGCGACGTGTGGCGGCCGAGTGCCCCGCCAGGCGAAGGACACTGACGTCGTCATGATTCCCGCCGGATCGTTGGACGACGAGGCTCCGCTCAAGCCGGAGGGACGCATCTTTTACGGTTCGCGCGCGTCTTGGTCCTGCGACGCTGACGAATTGCCCCTGTACCCTGAAACGGAGTGATCCAGGTGGCACAGGGGCGATTGCTGTTCGCGGAAATGACCGTGCCCGAAAACCTCGAGCTGGGCGCCTACCTTCTGCGCGAGCGCGGGCTGACTGATCAGCGAATGAACCACGTGCGCGCCCTCTTTCCCATCCTCAAGGAACGATCCGGCCAGGCCGCCGCTTCAGACCGCGCTCCAAGAGCTTGCTTACCGCACGACTGACATTGTTCTTGGGGATCGATATCAAGATCGCGCTCGGCCAGCAACTTCTTGAGCTTGGCGTTCTCCACTTCCAGCGCTCGCAAACGCTTCACATCGGCCGGCGTGAGCTGGCCAAAGTGCTTGCGCCAAGCATAAATGGTCTGCTCGCTGACTTTGTTCTTTCCTGGCTACTTCGGCGACTGAGATGCGATCGGCTTCGCGTAACAGGGCCACCATCTGCTCGTATATGGACGCCTCCCGGTTTGGCAAGCGACTTGATCGTTTTGGTGGCTGAGGTCAGGCTGCAGTCTTATATCCGGCCTGTTGGTGCAGGCTTTCGTACCCTGCTGGCCTTGATGGAATTCGCTGAAGAGTTCCTATTCTTCGCTGCCTTCGCGCGCGCCCGGCGTTCGCTGCCCGCTAAACGGTGCGCGAGCTCAAGCAGACAATCCCACTCGTCCTTGGCTAACGCGAGGTCGCGCACGCGAGTCGAACTCGGCTCGTGCTTGAAACGTTCGTGGCTCGACAGCT
>JBDTQZ010000568.1:0-2551 GCA_039931935.1 Burkholderiaceae bacterium
AGCCCGTTGCAACGTCGCAACGGGTATGAGCTGAGTAGCGTCGAGGGCGATGCCGACGTCCGAGAGATCGACGAGGGAGAGATGGTGTCGAACACCAGTTCCGCCGTATCCGAAGCGAGCCAGCCGCTTTTCTTCAACGCGCGACCGACTCTGAAGCCCGGCGTGCCTTTCTTGACGGCGAAAATCGATAGACCACGCGAGCCTTTCGCGCCGGTATCGGTGCGCGCGGCGACGAACACCAGGTCGGCGTGCACGCCGTTGGTGATGAACATTTTGCTGCCATTGAGCACCCAAGTGTCGCGGTCTCGCTTCGCGTGCGTCCGAATCGCGGCTACGTCGGAGCCCGCATCGGGTTCGGTGACCGCGACCGCAGTGATCAATTCGCCGGAAATCACCTTCGGCAACCAGCGCTGCTTTTGCTCAGAAGTGCCGGCATGCGCAAGATGCGGGCTCGCCATGTCGGTGTGCACCAGCACCGTAATCACGAAGCCGCCCGAGGTTGCGCGCGATAGCGCTTCCTGGAAAACGACGTTGGTCGTCATATCGGCACCGGCGCCGCCGTAATCAGGCGAGTACATCAGGCCAAGCCAGCCGAGCTTGCCCATCTTTCGCAACACGTCGCGCGGTGTGAATCCGGCTTCATCCCATTCGAGTGCGTGCGGCTCGATTTCGCTGGCGACAAAGCGTGCAACTTGTCGGCGCAAGTCTTCGTGCTCGGCGCGCGTATAGATACTGATGCTCATTACGTGCGCACTTACATTCGGAAGACGCCGAACTTCGTCTCCGGAATCGGCGCATTCAACGCCGCAGATAACCCGAGCGCAAGGCACATGCGGGTGTCCAGCGGATCGATGACACCGTCGTCCCACAGTCGTGCGCTGGCGTAGTAAGGATGACCTTGATGCTCGAACTGTTCGAGAATCGGCGCTTTGAACGCGGCTTCCTCGTTTGCGCTCCAGCCGCCGCCGCGCGCTTCGATTCCGTCGCGTTTCACTGTTGCTAGTACGGAGGCGGCCTGCTCGCCGCCCATCACATTGATTCGCGCATTCGGCCACATCCACAGAAAGCGCGGCGAATACGCGCGGCCACACATGCCGTAGTTGCCGGCACCGAAACTGCCGCCGATGATCACCGTGAATTTCGGCACCTGCGCGCACGCCACGGCGGTCACCATTTTCGCGCCGTGGCGCGCGATGCCTTCGTTCTCGTACTTGCGCCCGACCATGAAGCCGCTGATATTTTGTAGGAACACCAGGGGCACCTTACGTTGGCAGCAAAGCTCGATGAAGTGGGCTGCCTTCTGCGCGGTTTCAGAAAACAGAATGCCGTTGTTCGCGATGATGCCCACGGGCATTCCCTCGATCCGCGCGAATCCTGTGATCAGCGTCGTCGCGTAGCGTGCTTTCCATTCATCGAGCTCCGACGCATCGACGATGCGTGCGATGACTTCGCGTACGTCGTACGGCCGGCGCGTATCCGTCGGAATCACGCCGTACAAATCGGCGGGGTCGTATTTCGGCGGTCTCGGTTCGCGCAGATCCTGTGTCACCCGCTTGACGTAGTTGGTCGTCGCCATAATGCGGCGCGCGAGTGCGAGCGCGTGCGCATCGTTCGCAGCAAGATGGTCCGCGACTCCCGATAGGCGGGTGTGCACATCGCCGCCGCCGAGTTCCTCGGCGCTGACGATCTCGCCGGTAGCGGCCTTCACCAGTGGCGGGCCACCTAGAAATATCGTCCCCTGATTGGCGACGATGATCGACTCGTCGCTCATCGCTGGCACGTACGCGCCGCCGGCAGTGCACGAACCCATTACCACCGCGATTTGCGGAATGCCCGCGGCCGATAGCGTCGCCTGATTGAAAAAAATGCGGCCGAAATGGTCGCGGTCGGGGAACACATCGTCCTGGTTCGGCAGATTGGCGCCACCGGAGTCGACCAGGTAGATGCACGCCAGCCGGTTCTCACGCGCGATCTCTTGCGCACGCAAATGTTTCTTTACGGTGATCGGGTAGTAGGTACCGCCTTTGACCGTCGCGTCGTTGCACACGATCACGCACTCGCGGCCTGCGACTTTGCCGACGCCGGTGATGATGCCTGCCGACGGGGCGTCGCCGTCGTACATGCCGTACGCGGCGAGTTGCGACAGCTCGAGAAACGGAGTGCCTGGGTCGAGAAGCATCTGCACCCGATCGCGCGGCAGCAGCTTGCCGCGAGCGATGTGTTTGCTGCGTGCTTGCTCACCGCCACCGGCAGCAATAGTGGTGACCTTGTCTTTCAGATCGACGACCTGAGCGCGCATCGCTTGCACGTTGGCCTGAACCTCGTCGCTACGCGCACTAAATCTTGTCTCGATCACGCTCATGGTCGTATGTTAGTGCTTGGAGCCTAGGGCCGCTGTCCGAACAAGTCGTCTTCGGTCCAACCGAGTGCAGCAAGGTCGTCCGCCCGGAAATGCGTTTCGCTCGGCATCACAAACTCGTCGAGTTGCGGTGGCTTGATCGCGGTGCCGGCGAGCATCGCGTGCGCCTGCCCACGATGGTGAATTTGATGC
>JBDTQZ010000569.1:0-2549 GCA_039931935.1 Burkholderiaceae bacterium
ATCATCGCCGTGGTCTTTGCCATTTGCATCAGCGACAGCAGGCCTTCCTGCATGCGTGCGCCACCTGTAGATGTGATGCAAATGAACGGCACCTTTTGTTCGATGGCCGTTTGCACACCACGCACGAAACGTTCGCCGACCACCGACCCCATCGACCCGCCCATGAAGTCGAATTCAAAACACGCAGCCACGACAGGTAGCGCACGAATCGAACCGCCGATGACGATCAGAGCATCGGTCTCGCCGGTATCTTCCATGGCTTGCTGAAGGCGCTCAGGATATTTGCGACTGTCACGAAATTTCAGCGCATCGACCGGCAGGATCTCCTGTCCTATTTCATAACGGCCTTCGGCGTCGAGCAGCGCGTCCAGCCTCGCGCGTGCGCCGATTCGCATGTGCTGCGCGCACTTGGGGCAGACAAACAGCGTCTTTTGCAGCTCGGCCGTATACAGCACTGCCTCACAGCCCGGGCATTTGGTCCATAGCCCTTCCGGCACCGTCTTGCGCGCAGCACCCTCTTCACGCTTGATGCGCGGCGGCAAAATTTTGTCGATCCAGCTCATCGATTGTCCTTATGCCGCGCGCACGACGGGCGCATTGTCGATGGCAATTCGAATGCTGGCGACGAACCTTTCGGCGGCTTGCACCGCACGCTCGGTCGAAACCGCCTCCATTTCTTCAATGATGCGCGAGCCGATCACGACTGCATCGGCGACTTGCGCCACCGCTTGTGCCTTCGCGGCATCACGGATGCCAAAACCCACTGCCAGCGGCAAGCCCGTATAGCGGCGGATCACCGGCAGCCGAGACGCCACGGCAGCTACGTCGAGATGTCCGGCACCGGTGATGCCTTTCAAGCTGACGTAATACAGAAATCCGGCCGCCTGCGCCGCGATCGCCGCGATTCGTGTGTCGGTCGTTGTAGGTGTCACTAGGAAGATCGGATCAATGCCGGCCGCCTTCAACTGCCCCGACGATTCAACCGCTTCCTCCGGCGGATAGTCGACTACGAGAACACCGTCGACTCCGGCAGCCTGCGCAGCACGGGCGAACTCGGCGCGCCCCATACGCTCGATCGGGTTGGCGTAGCCCATCAGGACGACCGGTGTGACCGTATCCGACTTTCGAAACTCGGCGACCATCGCGATCGTATCCTTCAGCCCCACGCCATTGCGAATTGCACGTTCGGCGGCACGCTGAATCACGGGGCCGTCGGCCATCGGATCCGAGAACGGAACACCCACCTCGATAACATCCGCGCCGGCGCGCGCCAATGCATGCAGCACCGGCACGGTTGAGGCGCGTGAGGGATCGCCGGCACAGATATACGCAATCAGCCCTTTGCGACCGCGAGTGCGTAGTTCGTAAAAGCGGCTCGCAATGCGCGACATCAGAACTTCATACCCTGACGATCGGCGACGATATGCAGATCTTTGTCGCCCCGACCCGAGAGATTGACCAGCAAAATCGAATCCTTAGGTAACGTCGGCGCAAGCCTGCTCGCGTGCGCGAGCGCGTGGCTCGATTCGAGCGCCGGAATGATTCCTTCGATACGGCAGCAATCGTGGAACGCCTGCAGCGCTTCGTCATCGGTGGCGCCGACGTATTCGGCGCGGTGCTCGTCCTTCAACCACGCGTGCTCAGGGCCGACACCGGGATAGTCAAGGCCCGCGCTGACCGAATGCGTCTCCATGATCTGGCCGTCGTCATTTTGGAGCAGATAGGTGCGATTGCCGTGCAACACGCCGGGGGCGCCGCGCTGCAGGCTCGCCGCATGTCGCATGCTCTCAAGCCCTTCGCCCGCGGCCTCGACCCCGATCAGCTTCACATCCTTGCGCGGGATGTAGTCGTAGAAAATTCCCATCGCATTACTGCCGCCTCCCACGCACGCGATCACGGCATCGGGCTGGCGGCCAGCGATCTCGGGCATCTGCTCGATGCACTCCTTGCCGACAACAGAATTGAAATCGCGCACCATCATTGGATATGGATGAGGGCCGGCGACGGTGCCGATGATGTAGAAAGTATTTTCGACGTTCGTGACCCAGTCACGCATCGCTTCGTTCAAGGCATCCTTCAGCGTGCGGCTACCGCTGCTGACCGGGACTACGGTGGCGCCCAATAGCTTCATGCGATACACATTGGCCGCCTGCCGCGCCACGTCTTTCTCGCCCATGTAAACGACGCATTCCATTGCGTAGCGTGCCGCGACGGTCGCCGTTGCGACACCGTGTTGCCCGGCGCCGGTTTCCGCGATTACGCGCGGCTTACCCATGCGCTTGGCGAGTAGCGCCTGACCGACGGTGTTGTTGATTTTGTGCGCGCCGGTGTGATTCAAGTCCTCGCGCTTCAAATAGATCTGCGCGCCGCCGAGCAGCTCGGACCAGCGTCGCGCGTGATAGATCGGGCTGGGGCGGCCGACGAAATGCTTCAGCTCGCGCTGGAATTCGGCGACGAACTCCTGATCGTGCTGATACTTCAAGTACGCCGAACGCAGCTCGTCGAGGGCGTGCATCAGCGTCTCGGCGACAAAAATTCCGCCGTAGGGG
>JBDTQZ010000570.1:0-2544 GCA_039931935.1 Burkholderiaceae bacterium
ACGACGCGGTCGCGATGACCGGCGGCCAGCCGGTGGACGGCATCATCAGCGTGGACGCAATCGCGCGGCAGGTAGAGAGCGAAGGCGTGAAGAAGGTGGTCGTGATGAGCGACGACATCGGTAAGTACGGCGCCATGAAGGCCAAGTTCCCAGCCGGAACCGAATTTCATGATCGGGATGAACTGGACAAGGTGCAACGCGAATTGCGCGCGATCGAAGGCGTGACAGTGCTGATCTACGAGCAGACCTGCGCCGCCGAGAAACGCCGCCGCCGCAAGAAGGGCGAGTTGATCGACCCGGATCGGCGCATCTTCATCAACGAGCGGGTCTGCGAAGGCTGCGGCGATTGCAGCGTGCAAAGCAATTGCGTCGCGGTGGTGCCGCACGAGACGCCACTGGGGCGCAAACGCAAGATCGATCAGTCAAGCTGCAACAAGGACTATTCGTGCGTGAAGGGCTTTTGCCCGAGCTTCGTCGGCGTGTCGGGCGGCGCACTGCGCAAGAAGTCGGGGGCGCTCGCGGGCAGGGCGGGTGGGTATTTTCAGACGCACATCGACGCATTGCCTCGGCCCGCCGCGCACGTCTGGAATGCGCCTTACGACCTGCTCGTGACGGGCGTCGGCGGCACTGGCGTCGTCACCGTGGGCGCGGTGATCGCGATGGCCGCGCATATCGAAGGCAAGTCCGCGAGCGTGCTCGACTTCATGGGCTTCGCGCAAAAAGGCGGCTCTGTGCTGTCGTTCGTGCGCCTGGCCGACGTGCCGGAGCGGCTGAACCAGGTGCGCATCGACACGCAGCAAGCCGACGCGATCCTCGCGTGCGACATCGTCGTCGGCGCGTCGCCCGAAGCGCTGCAAACCGTGCGCCATGGCCGCACGAAGGTGCTCGCGAACACGCACCAGGTGCCGGTGGCTGAATCGCTCAAGAACCCGGATGCGAGTCTCAAGATTCCGCTGTTGCTCGACAAGCTGCGCTTCGTCGCGGGCGATGAATGGGTCGAAACGTTCGATGCGCAGACGCTTGCCGAGGAGTTCCTTGGGGACTCGATCGTTTCGAACATCCTCGCGCTGGGTTTTGCGTGGCAGCGTGGCCTGATTCCGGTGAGCCTGGAAGCGTTGACGCACGCCGTTCGGCTGAACAACGTCGCGGTCGAATCGAATCTGCTTGCGTTTTCGCTCGGGCGGTTGGCGGCGGCCGATCCTGCCGCTTGCGAGCAGTTGCGCAAGGTCTCGGGCGTGCCGGCCGATGAGCCGGTGGACGAATCGCTGGCTGCGTTGATCGAGCGCGCGACGGCGCACCTCACGGCTTGGCAGGACGCGGCTTGGGCGCGGCGCTTTGTTTCCACCGTCAACATCGTGCGCGAACGCGAACAATCACTGGGCGCGGATCCCTCACTGCCATTCACGACGACCGTCGCGCGCAGCCTGCTCAAACTCATGGCCTACAAGGATGAATACGAAGTCGCGCGGCTGTATACCGATGGCAAGTTCAAAGACGAGATCGCCACGCAGTTCGAAGGCGATCTCAAGCTCGATTTCTACATGTCGCCGCCGACCCTGTTCGGCTCGAAGTCGGGCGAGCCGCCGCGCAAGATCAAACTGTCGGGCCGCTGGTTGCTGCCGGTGCTCGGCGTGATGACCAAGTTCAAGCACCTGCGCGGCGGCAAGCTCGACATCTTTGGTCGCACCGAAGAGCGCCGCCTGGAGCGGGATTTGATCGACCGCTTCGAGTCGAGGGTGCGCGAGTTGACCGCGAAGCTCGATGCCAACAACCTCAAGCTCGCGATCGACATCGCCGCGATCCCGCTGTCGATGCGCGGCTACGGCCACATCAAACTCGCGAACATCGCGCTTGCGCGGGCGCGGGAGGCGGAGTTGCTGTATCGGTTCGATCCGAAGGCGTTTCCGCAGCCGGAGCGCAAGGCCGAGGCGGGCCAGATCCGGGGGATTCGGGTGGTGGCGAATACTTGAATCCACAAGCGCGGAAGGATTGCACTTTCGGCCGTCCGCGGTTGATGTTCGCCACCCCTTGAGCGTTTCAAGCGGCTTGGGCCGGTTCAAAATGTATAAAATTCGATACAATTAACTCGATGGGTGACGAGAAGGAAATCCGCTGGATCGGCTCGGCCTACGACGATCTGCTGGCGTTTCCTCACGACAGCCGCAAACAGGCCGGCTTCCAGTTGGGCAAAGTACAAGCCGGGCTCGATCCGACGGACTGGAAGCCGTTTGACGAGGTAGGCGCCGGGACAAAAGAAATCCGACTCAAGGATGAAACCGGCATCTACCGGGTGATGTACGTTGCCAAGTTCGAGGAAGCCATCTACGTCCTTCATTGCTTCCAGAAGAAGACTCAAGCGACGAGCAAGAGGGACAAGGCAATCGCCGATGCGCGCTACCGCGCGGTGATCGGCGCAAGGAGGGCAGTGAAATGACAGTCGACACCGAAATCCGTCACGTGACCAAACGGGGGGCGAACCTTTTCCTGGAACTCGGGTTTCCGCCCGATGAGGCTAGACGCTTGCACGCGGCATCGCGCAAACAG
>JBDTQZ010000571.1:0-2539 GCA_039931935.1 Burkholderiaceae bacterium
CTTCGCCGCGCCGAATTACGCGCCGATTCCGGTTGTCCTCGATCGCGGTGAAGGCAGCTGGCTGTGGGATGCCGACGGCAAGCGCTATCTGGACTTCATGTCGGCCTACTCTGCCGTCAGCCATGGGCACGCGCATCCGCGTCTGGTCGCTGCGCTGACCGATCAAGCGCAACGCGTCGCCGTGACTTCGCGCGCGTATCACTCGACCGAGCTGGGACCGTTTCTGGCCAAGCTGGTCGAAGTCGCAGATCTGTCCAAACCCGCCAAAGCGCTGCCGGCAAACGGTGGCGCTGAATCAGTTGAAACTGCCATCAAGGCAGCCCGCCGCTGGGGCTATCGAGTCAAAGGCATCGCTGCCGATCGCGCCAACATCGTCGTTGCGCGCGGCAACTTTCATGGCCGCTCGACCACAATCGTCGGCTTCTCGACCGAACCGGCATATCGCGCGGACTTCGGTCCGTTCGCATCGGGGTTTCGCCACTTCGAATTCGGCGACATCGAATCGCTGCGCGCTGCGATTGACACCGAAACATGCGCGATCCTGATCGAGCCGATTCAGGGTGAAGCGGGCATCGTGTTGCCGCCCGCAGGCTTCTTGCGCGCGGCTCGAGAGCTCGCCGACGAGCGTAACGTTCTACTGATTCTCGACGAGATCCAGTCCGGACTGGGCCGTACCGGCGAATGGTTTGCGTACATGCATGAGGGCATTCGGCCCGACGGCGTGATCGTCGGCAAGGCGCTCGGCGGCGGTTTGCTGCCGGTGTCGGCATTCGTCGCGATCAACTCCGTGATGGATCTGCTCGAACCCGGCAGCCACGGCTCGACCTTCGGCGGCAATCCACTGGCCGCACGCGTCGGCCGCGAAGCACTCGCCGTCATCGAAGAGGAACAACTTGTTGAACGCAGCCGCGAACTCGGCGAGCATCTGCTGAAGCGGTTGCGCGCCCTGTCCTCGCCGCTGATCCGTGCCGTGCGCGGGCGCGGGCTGTGGGTAGGTGTCGAACTCGACCCGAGTGTATCGGCGCGCAAAGTCGCCGAGCGGATGGCCGCGCGCGGCGTTCTGACCAAGGACACGCACGAAACCGTGATTCGATTCGCGCCGCCGCTGACAATCAGCCGTGACGCTCTCGATTGGGGTATCGACGTGTTCGCCGCTGTTCTGTCGGAGTTCGGCTCACACGTCCCGCAAGACAGCGACCGTGTGAAACCCGTACCTGCGACAGCGACCGCTACGGCTCACCTGATGATGAGCGCGCCCGAGCACTTCGAGGTGAGCTACACGATCAATCCCTGGATGCAGCCGTCGCAATGGTCGGTATCGCCCAAAAAGCTTGCCGGCGATGCAAAGCGCGGCTGGAATCAGTTGAAGAAGACCTATGAACTTCTCGGTGCGCAGATCGAAGTGCAGAAGTCCGCGGCGGGACTGCCAGACATGGTGTTCACTGCCAACGCCGCGGTCGTGCTCGACCGCAAGGTATTGCTCGCTCGGTTTTTGTGCGCCGAGCGGCAGGGCGAAGAAGCGCATAACCGAACCTTTTTCGAGGCACTGCGCAGGCGCGGCATCGTGGATCAAATAGTCGAACCCCCAGCGGGACAGTACTTCGAAGGAGCCGGCGATGCGATCTGGGATGCAACACGCCGCTTGATCTGGGCTGGCTACGGTCAGCGCTCTAGCCGCGACATGTTCCGCACGATGGAGGAGTTGTACGGCGTGCCAGCGATCGGTCTCGAATTGGTCGATCCGCGCTTCTATCACCTGGATACGTGCTTCTGCGTGTTCTCGGGTGGCGACGTGTTGTGGTACCCACCCGCTTTCTCGGTCAGCGCGGCGAGCGCAGTACGTGAGATCGTCGGCGACGACAAGTTGGTCGAAGCGACCGATGAAGATGCTTTTCACCTGGGCGTGAATTCGGTCTGCATCGGACGCGAAGTCGTGATGTGCCATGCGTCGGTGCCAACGCTTGCCGCACTCACGGCACGCGGTTATCACGTCAATATCGTCCCGCTGGATTCGTTCAATCGCTCTGGTGGCGCAGCGTATTGCCTCACGTTGCGACTGGACAATACGACGCAGACTGAGAAGCCGACTGCTTTGCGGGAAATGCGAAGGGCCGCTTAGCGGCAACGGCCGTCTTCGGCCGTCACAATTTTGCTGATCTAATCCGCGTGGTGCGTTCGCTGAACGCGCGTTGCCGTGATTCGGCTTGCTTCGTTGGAAAGCCGTGCGGCTGAAACCATGAGTGAAGAGCGACAAATGAATGAATTGGATCCGCGCGTGACGCCGCGCGAGATCGTGCGCCATCTCGACCAGTATGTCATTGGCCAGGATGAAGCCAAGAAGACCTTAGCGGTCGCCGTGTACGCGCATTACCGGAAGCTCGCACTGTCTCGGCACGAAGGACTGGAAATCACCAAGAGCAACGTCCTCCTGGTGGGTCCGACCGGCACCGGCAAGACGCTGCTCTGCGAATCGCTCGCGCGGCTGCTGAAAGTTCCGTTCGTCACTGCCGACGCCACGTCGCTCGCCCAGTCGCGCTAT
>JBDTQZ010000572.1:0-2530 GCA_039931935.1 Burkholderiaceae bacterium
ATCCTGCGGTAGATGTCCAGGAGTACTCCGCACCGGTATTGCCTTCGGTCGCCCATTGCTCGCACTTTGATCGGCAGCTCGTGCCCATCCCCGGTGAGAAACAGCCTGCTGTCTGGATCAAGTCCTCGGTACTTCGTCCGGCTCTTCGTGCCCTGACCGCGCCGAGCTCGTTCTTCCAAATAGGCGTCAACGGCCGCGACGACCTTCGTGCTGGCAAAGAAAAGCGGCCTCTCTCTGCAGTTGATAGCCGCATCGGCGCGCATCACTGATTCTTCGCGTACGAGCCCGTCTTCGGTCAGGTAGTCGCCTACCAAAAGCCTTGCGATTTCCAGGGGCTTGGCCGCCGTCGACAAGAGTACCAGCAGCAGGGCCGTGTCCCTTTTTCTGCACTTGCTGTGCTGCCGTATCACCGCCGCAGCACGCTCGATGTCCTGGTCGGTTAACGCGCGCGGCCCCTTGCATGTGTCGGCAACACGCTGCGGGTGATAGTGCTCGAGCGCCTCAAGATAGTTGTCCTTTCGCGCCCGCATCGCTTTGACCGTCGCCACTTGGTCCTCGTCCACCGATTCCACCCCCACGACCGTCTCCAGATCGCGTGCGAGCGCCTTCACGCGCTGCTCGACTGCCGAGCGACTCAGCCCGGATTCTTGCGCAACCACCACATACGTCTTGCCGTCCAGAATCGCCTTCAGCATCTCGATCGACTTGGTGACAGATTCCGCTCTCATCTTGCCCCTCGCGTTAGGCCGATCGGGCAATCTTGCAGGTGGTCTTGCCACGGCGCCAGCCGAAAAGACCGTTTTTTCCGAGGGCTTTCGGCATCAGCCTTAGGAAAGGTGACCCACGATAAGCCGATAGGCCTTCCTTCGCGCTCTTCAAGTGCATAGGTGGCTGCCAGCGCCAAGCCTGCAGGCCGGCAACCGCGTTACGCAATGTGAACAATTCGGGTGCGCGCGGAACTCCGGGTCGCTCTTGCCCGCGCACCATCCCGAATCGCTACAATCGCTGAGTCATGGCAAGCCGACACCATTCCCGCCCACTCGCCGAGCTGGCGCTCCTTCCCTGGTGGGTCTGCGTGATTTTCGCCGGCATCGTCTACGCCGTAGTGCGCTGGATCTTCCCCGCGCTCGCTGGTTCGCGCCCCGTCCTCGGCCCAATGGCGCACGCGTTTGCGACTCAGGCCTGGTGGCTTGCCGCCGTCTTCTTACTGCCCGTTCCGTTTGCGCTCTTCAATGCTCACCGCCGACGCCGACTCTTTGACAGGCAGCTGAACCTCGATAGCCTCCGCGCCCTACCGTGGCACGACTTCGAGCTTCTCGTCGGCGAGGCCTATCGCCGCCAAGGCTATCAGGTGATCGAACGTGGTGGCGCTCACCCCGACGGCGGCATCGATCTGGAGCTGCGCGATAAGGACAAAAAGCTCGTCGTCCAGTGCAAGCGTTGGCAGGCACGCACCGTCGGCGTGGAGCTCGTGCGCGAACTCTACGGCGCCATGGTCAGCGAGGAGGCGCACGCCGCCATCTTCGTCACCAGCGGCACGTTCACGCCGGACGCGATCGACTTCGCCCGCGATAAACCGATCAAGCTCCTCGATGGCCACGACGTGGTTACGATGCTGCGAGGTGAGCAAGCGCCGCGCTCAAACGTGATCGCTCCGCAGCAACGTGAAGCCGAGCTTCGATGTCCTCGTTGCGGTAGCGCCATGGTGCACCGGATTGCCCGGCGCGGTGCCGAGCGCGGTCGCGCCTTCTGGGGCTGTTCGCGCTATCCGACATGCAGCGGGACACGCCCGGCCTAGCCGCGCCTTCGCAGCTATGCTCGGTTTTCGAGTGCCTTCACACGTTGCTCGACGGCCGAACCGCTCAGCCCAGGTTCTGGAACATAGACTCGATTACTTCCCACGCAATGTCCCGATGACGAGGGATTCGCCATAATGCTGGATGCCAAAAGATGCAGTATCGATAAGGGGCCCGTTTCATGACGGCATCTGATTCCGTTCCCGTGCGAAACTGAGATATGCCACCAGTCGGCAGCAAGAACGCGCCTGAAGCCAAAGCCCGCGAGAAGATTGACGCCCTCCTGGCGCAAGCTGGCTGGGTCGTTCAAGACCTCGAGGACATGAACCTCACGGCTAGCGACGGCATCGCAGTCTGCGAGTTCCAGCTGGAGAAGGGACATGGGTACGTCGACTACCTACTTTTCGTTGACGGAAATGCGCTTGGCGTGGTGGAGGCCAAGCCCGCCGGCTACTCGTTCACGAGCGTCGAGTTCCAAGCCAAGAAATACGTGGAGGGCTTGCCGGCCTCACTGACCGCTCCACACAAGCCGCTGCCGTTCGCTTATATCTCAACCGGCGAGGAAACCGTCTTCATCAATACACTAGACCCCCACCCGCGCTCGCGTCCGGTTTTCACGTTTCACCGGCCTGAGACATTGCGGGAGTGGTTGAACGCCGACACGCTCGAGAGGTGGCTCAAGCAGTCCGGTAGCTTGCATACAGGCGCCGACGACACCAAGCCCTCCACGCTGC
>JBDTQZ010000573.1:0-2529 GCA_039931935.1 Burkholderiaceae bacterium
CAGCGTTGTTGGCGGGCGTTTGCGGTTTTGGCGCCTGGATCATAACGCGCCGCCGCCACGGCACACGGTTCGAGGTTGGCGTTTCCTCACTAGGCCAAGTAAAGCTGCGTGAACGCGACGCATCGGACGCACGTTCTGAGCCAATCGTTCAAACGGCTTTCGCCGCACCGTGGTTGATAAGCTTGCGGCGCGGCACCATGTTGGTAGCGATCTGGCCGGATTCGCTGCCGCAATCGACCTATCGGCAGCTTTGGGTCCACCTACGCTGGGGAAGGGCAATGCCGAGCGACGATGACCGAAGGGCAGAATCGACTAACCGTGCCAATTCGACGGATCATTGACGCGTGCACGGCGTGAAGCGGGGCTGGCAGCATGTCTGATCGGGAGATCGATCAGCAGCTGGTCGAGCGCGTGCAACGGGGCGACAAAGCGGCATTCGACCTGCTGGTCGTCAAGTACCAGCGCAAGATTTTTCGCCTGCTTTCGCGGCTGATACGTGATTCGGCGGAGATCGAAGACGTGGCGCAGGAAGCCTTCGTCAAGGCGTACCGTGCGCTTCCGAACTTTCGCGGCGACAGTGCTTTTTATACGTGGTTGTACCGGATCGCCATCAACACCGCCAAGAACTATTTGGTGTCGCAGGGCCGGCGCGCGCCGACTTCCACGCAGGCCGATGTCGAAGATGCGGAAACTTTTGACGACGGCGACCACCTAAGAGACCTGAACACGCCGGATTCGATGCTGGTAACCAAGCAGGTGGGCGAGGCTGTTAACCGGGCGATCGATCAGTTGCCGGCAGATTTGCGGACAGCGATCGTGTTGCGTGAACTGGAAGGGTTGAGTTACGAAGAGATTGCCGAGTCGATGCAGTGTCCGATCGGCACGGTGCGGTCGCGTATTTTTCGTGCTCGCGAAGCAATCGCGCTCGAGTTGAGACCGATATTGGACATAGCGAAAGACAAGCGTTGGTGAGTGCATGATCAAGCAAACTGTAGAGAATCAGGTAGTGGCAACACTGACCGTCGAGCGCATTTCGGTCTTGCTCGATGGAGAGATGGATCGAAGCGAAGCGGCAGCGGCGATTGCGGCGTTATGCGCTGACCCGGCGCTAAGGCGTCATTGGCATGAGCTGCATCGTGTTGGCGACGCGGTGCGGTCTAACGAAGTCGCCGCGTGCGACGCGGAACCGTTTTGTGCGCGCGTGGCGGCCGCCATCTCCGGCGAGCCGACGGTCCTGGCGCCGCGTCCGCCACAGGCCTCAGGGTTACGCCGTTACTGGATGCCCGGTGTCGCGGTGGCCGCTTCAGCCGCCGCGGTTGCGTTTATCGCGGTGCCGCTGATGCGGGCGCCCGAAACAGTTTCAGTAGCCAAGAATTCGCCGCCGGCCGTGGATGTCAGCGCTCAGAAATCACTGCCCACGATAGTCAGCGCTCGCGGGCTTAGTCCATCGTTGAGCCCGTATCTGGCTGCGCATCGCGAATTGATCGGCAATTCTATGGTTCCACGGGCGACCGTCTATCTCCGTTCAGCTGAGGATCGTTGATCGTGCAGGTAGTGGCCATCAGAACGCATGGGAACTCGGCAGGCCGCATACGTGGCCTCGCCGGTACGCTGGTTGTCGCAACCGGTGCGCTGTTTGGAAGCGCTACTCCTGCGCAGGAGTCACGGGCACGCACGGACGTGCAGTGGATTCAAGCGGTGCGGCAGGCCGCGCAACGCGTCAACTATCAGGGTACGGTCGTATATCAATCAAGTGGCGAGATGCGTTCGTCGCGCATCACTCATCTGTTTGACGGTACGCAGTCTCACGAGCGCATCCAGACGCTCGACGGCAAGCCGCGCGAATATATTCGGCGCCGCTCCGGCGCAAGCGACCAGGTGCAATGCTTCATTCCCGAAACGCGCCGCATCGTCGTCGAGCATCGCAATGTCGACGAATCATTTCCCGGACTTTCGAGCGCATCGGCGGAAGAGATTCTTGAGCGCTATACATTGAAGTTGGGTGATATTGAACGCGTGGCCGGCATCGAATGCCAGATGCTGACGCTTGAGCCCAAAGATAGTGCTCGCTATGGCTATCGTCTCTGGGTTGACCGGACGAGCGGTTTGCTGCTCCGTGCGCAGACACTTAACGAGCGGCGCGAAGTGATCGAGCAGATTGCGTTTACCGATATTCGCATCGGCGAGAAGATCGATCGCGCGAAGCTGCGCCCGTCGTGGTCGACCGAGGGCTGGTCGGTCGAACGGAGCGACTATCGCAAAGCAGACTTATCGCAGCACGGGTGGCTCGTCCCGGCGCCTGCGGGCTTTCGGAAGACGCGTGAGGTCGCGCGCCGCATCGGAGGTTCCGATGCGATGCAGGCCGTGTTTTCGGACGGGCTTGCGACCGTGTCTGTGTTCATCGAGCCGAATTCGCTGTTGTCCGCAGCCGGCACGGCGTCGCAGATGCCGTCCGGCGATGCGTTGCAGATTCATGGGCCTACCTCTGCGTTTTCGCGCCGGGTAGGTGACTCGCTGGTGACCGTAGTG
>JBDTQZ010000574.1:0-2524 GCA_039931935.1 Burkholderiaceae bacterium
GCGTTTTCAACGCCGAGCGGTGCGCGCACGCCGAGCCACGACTTCGGATTGGGCTCGAAAAAGCCGGGCACACCCATCGTAACGGTGGTTAGATTTGCGGCGGGGCCCGCAATCCACCACGGCAATGCCGCGCTCAGGCCGAACGGTTGGCGCCATTCGACGCCGTCCCAAAACTCGCTTAGCTTCGCGAGCCGCTGCTCTGGCGAGTTGCCGGCAATCAACGCTGCGTTGATGGCGCCGATCGACGTGCCGATCACCCAGTCGGGCTCGATTCCGGCTTCGTGCAGCGCTTGATACGCGCCAACCTGGTAGGCGCCGAGTGCGCCGCCGCCCTGTAGGACGAGAACGATCTGCCCCGGCGGCATGGCATTCGATGTGCCTCGAGTTGCGCGCGATAACGGAGGCTTTCGTGCTGGACCCGCCGCACTTTTCACGCGCTTACTCGTTGCCTGAGGTCCTGTCTTTTTCATCGTGTTCCTTCGTGTACTTAGTGCGCCGTCCAACCGCCCTCGATCGGCAGGATCGCACCGGTGATCGACGCTGCAGCATCCGACGCAAGGTAGCTGGCAAGTGCCGCCACCTGCTCAATGGTGACGAACTTTCGCGTCGGTTGGGCGGCCAGCAACACATTCTTTACGACTTCTTCCTCGCTGATGCCCCTTGCTTTCGCTGTATCTGGGATTTGTTTTTGGACCAGCGGCGTCAGCACGTAGCCGGGGCAGATTGCGTTCGCAGTGATGCCCTGCTCGGCAACTTCGAGCGCAACGGTCTTGGTCAGACCGGCGACGCCATGTTTCGCCGCGACGTACGCCGATTTGTAGGGTGACGCCACCAGCGCGTGCGCCGACGCGACGTTGATCA
Organism: Burkholderiaceae bacterium; assembly: GCA_039931935.1. Taxonomy (GTDB): domain Bacteria; phylum Pseudomonadota; class Gammaproteobacteria; order Burkholderiales; family Burkholderiaceae_F; genus JACCZX01. The sequence continues at coordinate 862 of JBDTQZ010000574.1, forward strand.
CGCGACCCCAGCCACGCTTTTTCATCGCGGGCAACGCGGCGCGGATCGCGTGAAAGTTTGACGACAGGTTGATCGCGATGATCGCGTCCCACCTGTCGAGCGGAAACTCGTCGACCGGTGCCACATGCTGAATTCCAGCGTTGTTGACCAGAATGTCCACCGCGCCGAACTTGTCGACTCCTCGCCGAACCATCGCATCAATCTGCTCAGGTTTGCTCATGTCGGCAGCGTCGTACAGCACGGGGACGCCGAACCGCCTTGCCAGCCGCTCGCGCAGTTGCTCGATCTCCGTGGTGTCACCCAGACCGTTGATGATCAGATTCGCACCTTCGGCCCCGAAGCCTTCGGCGATGCCGAGCCCGATACCGCTGGTTGAGCCCGTAATCAGAGCCGTCTTGCCTTTGAACTGCATTTTGAACATTTCTTTTCATCCCAATGAAGTTTCAATCCGCGGGCTTGATGCGAAACGATAGCCACACCGCGATTGCTAGCGCGGCGCCGACACCGCTCACCGCAGCCGCCCAACCGAAGCTGTCGAACACCTGACCCAACACGGCGGCGCCGACGAGGCCGCCAAAGAAATAACTCGCGAGATAAATGCCGCTCGCCGATGCACGATCCGTCGTCGCAACACGGCCGACGAACCCCGTTGTCGTTGCCTGTGCGAAGAACGTCCCAACGGCGACCAGCACCATACCCAACAGAATGCCGGCGAGGCTGGTCGATACGAGCAGTGGCAATCCGGCGTCAGCCACCAGCAGCGATCCGATCAGTGTCCTGCGCGTACCGAAGCTTTGCACCGCGCGTCCCGCAAGCGGCGTCGTGAAGATCGACGGCAGGAAAACAAAGTAGACGAAGCCGAGCGTCATGGGAGCCAACGCGAGCGGCGCGCGCGCCAGCACGAAGTTGACGTACGTGAAGATGCCGAGGAAAGCGAACAGGATCAGAAAGCCGAGCGCGAACGCCACACGCAGCGACTTGTTGCGCAGATGCTCGGCCCAGATCGCAAACTGGTTGTGCCCGCCGCCTTCGGCCGCCATCGGCGTGGTGCGTCCGAGACTGAAGTACACCAGCACCGCGCCGGCGAGATTCAAACCGGCAAACACATAGAAGTTCGCCGCCAGGCCCAGATGATCTGCGAGCGCCGCCGATGTTAGGCGACCGATCAGATTGCTAGCCACGTTGCCAGTGATGTAGGCCGCAAATGCACCGGCCGCGTCGTGCATGCTGCACTGTTCGGCCAGGTACGACAGCGTCAGCGTAAATGCCGTCGACATGAAGACGCCCTGCACGATGCGCAGCGCGGTGAACGTCGTCAGGTCGGGAGCAACTGCCAGCAGCGCGGTAGGGATAGATAGCAGCGCTAGGCTCAGCAAAATGCCCAGCCTGCGGTTGATGCGTTGACTAAAGAACGCCACCGCTAAGCCTGCGATGGCCATGCCGATGGTGCTGGCGTTGACCGCAAATCCCATCGCCGCCGGACTCACCTGATAGAAACGCGTGAGCGTTGGCAAGATCGCCTGGGTAGCGAACAGATCGACCAGTGTGAGAAACGCGGTTAACCCGATCACGAGCGTTCGCAGCCAGGCGTGATTCGATGGACAGTGTTCTCTCATGGCAGGTACGGCAATTTGCGTGGGCGGCCATCAACTCACCTTGTCAC
>JBDTQZ010000575.1:0-2513 GCA_039931935.1 Burkholderiaceae bacterium
CATCATCATGCGTCCGCGCGGCTGGCACCTCGACGAAAAACACGTGCTGGTCGATGGTCAGCGTGTGTCGGGCGGCATTTTTGACTTCGCGCTTTATATGTTTCACAACGCGAAGGAGCTGATGGCGCGCGGGAGCGGGCCTTATTTTTACCTGCCGAAGCTGGAGTCGCAACTCGAGGCGCGGTTATGGAACGACATTTTCGTCGCCACGCAGAATGAGCTCGGCATTAGGCAGGGAACGATTAAGGCCACGGTGCTGATCGAGACGATTCTTGCAGCGTTCGAGATGGACGAGATCCTGTACGAGCTGCGCGACCATTCATCGGGTTTGAACGCGGGCCGCTGGGATTACATCTTCTCGTGTATCAAGAAGTTCAAGGTCGATAGGAATTTCGTGCTTGCTGACCGCGCAAAGGTGACGATGACGGCGCCGTTCATGCGTGCGTATGCGCTGCTGCTGCTTGCCACCTGTCATAAAAGGAACGCTCCCGCGATGGGCGGCATGAGCGCGCTGATTCCGATCAAGAACGATCCGGCCGGGAACGAAGCTGCGATGGCCGGTGTGCGCAGCGATAAGCGTCGCGACGCGACCGACGGTTACGACGGAGGTTGGGTCGCGCATCCCGGCCTGGTATCGATCGCGATGGAAGAATTCGTCAACGTGCTGGGAGATCGTGCCAATCAGATCGACAAGAAACGCGACGATGTCAAAGTCAATGCGGCGGATTTGCTGGACTTCGATCCTGAAGCGCCGATTACGGAGGCGGGGCTGCGCATGAACATCAACGTCGGCATTCACTACGTCGGATCCTGGCTGGCGGGCAACGGCTGTGTTCCGATTCACAACTTGATGGAAGATGCGGCGACAGCGGAGATCAGCCGATCACAGGTATGGCAGTGGATCCGCTCGCCCAAGGGCGTGCTCGACGACGGGCGGAAGGTGGACGCCGCTTTGGTGCGTACGCTGATTCCAGAAGAGCTTGCCAAGGTCAAGGCTGTCGTCGGCCCCGATTCGCCGACCTACGATCATGCGGCGGAGATCTTCGAAGAGATGGCTACGCAGCCGGAGTTCGCCGAATTTCTGACGTTGCCGCTCTACGAAGAAATCCAGTAGTGGTTAATGCGGCCGTCGCGCCCGGTACAGCACGTGCGGTCGCAGCGCGTGCCCTTCGGGTACTCGCGGATGGTCGAAGTCGCCGGCGAAATCGCGCTGCATGCCGATACGTTCCATCACGCGTCGCGAGCGATGATTGCCGGTGGCGGTGAACGAAACGATTTCTCGCAGATGCAGCGTGTCGAATCCGTAGTCGAGCGCCAGGCGCGCCGCCTCGGTCGCGTACCCGTGTCCCCAAAACTGCGGCCTGAAGCGCCAGCCTACCTCTACACACGGGGAAAATGGCGTTTGATACGGCGGTGTACTCAAGCCGGTAAAGCCGGCGCATTCGCCGTTGATGTCGACGCACCACCAACCCCAGCCGCGCTCCTCGATCACTGCGCGCACGCGAGACAGCAGCTCATCAGATTCGCCGCGCGAAAGCGGCGCGACAAAAAATTCCATCACGCGTTCGTCGGCGTTCATCGCCGCGAAAGCATCGGCGTCGCGGTCCTGCCAAGGGCGCAAGATGACGCGCTCACCGGCCAGCGTTATTTGCTTGATCGCCATTTCTTTGTGCCGATGCGATTGAAGCACACCGGCGGCCAGCATTAAGCTATCGGCATGAACGCTTCCGATACTCCAGCCGAGCTGCACGTTGTTTTTCAGATCCAGCGTGCCGCATACGACGCGGCTCCGTTCGCCGACTGGGAAAAACGGCGCAACCGCCTCGAACGATTGCGACGCATGCTCGAAGAAAACGAAGCGGCGATTGAAACTGCGATCGACGCCGACTTCGCAGGTCGCCCGCGCATCGAGACGCAGATAGCTGAAATCTTTCCGAGCCTCTCCGAGATTCGCAGCGCGATTAAGCACGGCAAGCGGTGGATGAAACCGCGCAGCGCCGGGGTGGCGAAGTGGTTCCTGCCGGCGCGCGCGAACGTCGTTCCGCGTCCGTTAGGTGTCGTCGGCATCATCGTGCCGTGGAACTACCCGCTGTTCCTGGCGGTAAGCCCGCTCGTCGCAGCGATGGTCGCCGGCAATCGGGCGATGGTGAAAGTGTCGGAATTCACACCGGCGTTCTCTGAACTCTTTCAGCGCTTGATCGCCGGCGCATTCCGCTCGAACGAGGTGGCCGTCATCACCGGCGACGCCGACGTTGCGGCGCAATTCTCTGCGCTGCCGTTCGATCATCTGCTGTTTACCGGCTCGACCCGTGTCGGCCGCCAAGTGATGACCGCCGCGTCGCAGAACCTGACACCCGTCACGCTGGAGTTGGGCGGCAAGTCACCCGTGGTGATTGCGCCGGGGTATCCGATCGACCAGGCTGTGCAGCGCGTACTCGCCGGCAAACTTTTGAATGCAGGCCAAACGTGCATCGCACCCGACTACGCGCTGGTGCCGCGCGCACAAGTGTCGG
>JBDTQZ010000576.1:0-2511 GCA_039931935.1 Burkholderiaceae bacterium
GCTGGCCAGTTCGGCGGCAGGGAGCGCCGCCAACAAATGATTGCGCCTGGCTTCTTCGAGAGCGACCATCGCCGGATTCGCCGCGCGATGCGGCAAATTGGGAGTTCTGAAGTACTTAGAAGCATATCACAGGGACCCTGCGCTATGTAGTGAACTGGACATAGCGTCCTTCGCCACAGGCCGATGCTATTTCGAGGGGCATGTTGGCCGTCAAAATACAGGCGCCGGGGCAGAACGTGCAAACTGGGAAATTCTGAAACCACACTCGGTGGCATGCGGCGGCCACACGGCTTGATCGGCTGACGCAACGGTGTTTCAGAAGACTCGAGAGATTCGCACCACCGACAGGGTCGTGCGCGAGGGATGCCGCGATGGCATGACGACCATGTACGGCGCTTTCCGCAGGCCAACTACCTCTTGGCTAATGCCTCATGCACCTTTGCGCCCCAGTGCAGGGGCTTGCTTCCTTTGTCGGCCAAACTTTCGTTTTCGCGCACGATCACGCAGTTCGCGCCCGACCAACCATTGTCCCGATTGGACGGGTCGATGGTGACGCGAAGCTCGGCGATCCTGACGCCGAAACGTTCCTCCACCCCGCGAATGATTTCCGCGAGTAAGGGTCCCGCTTGCTCGCACAACTGCTTTTCGGCAGATGCGATGCGGCCAACCTCGTCGCCGTCACTCGAAATTTAATGCTCCGAAACCGACTTCACGCCATATTGTTGCGAGGGGCTGCTCAGTGTCAAGTACAGCGCTGCAGCGCACATAGCTATGGTGCTCGAGACCCATCGGTGCTGGGTACGAACTCTACGTATCTCGGCCACAAGGGAGACACGCTGCGGCGCGAGGTTTTCGGTGGGCTTTCGGTCACCCGACCACGCGCCGATACTCTCGGTTCACGGTTTGTTAGCACTCGCAAACATGAGATTCCAGCGCAGCGGTCTGTAGAATCAGCTCGCGGCTCAGGCCTTGAGCTCGGGCTCGAAGCGGCCGTCGATCGCGGTCCAACCCGCATCGGCAAACAGCGTGGTTCCTGTCAGATAGCTGCTGGCATCGCTGGCCAGAAAGATGATCGGGCCGGCCATCTCCTCGGGTTCGGCCCAGCGTCCAAGGGCACAGCGCTTGGCATACGCTTCGTTCCACATCGGATCGGAGGCGATCGGACGCGTGAGCGGCGTCGCGACAATGCCCGGCGCGAGCGCGTTGACGCGCACGCCGCTGGATCCCAACTCGACGGCGAGCCCCCGCATCATCTGCGCGACGCCCGCCTTGGTCGATGCGTAGATGCTCTGACCGGGCTCGACAGTGACCGAGCGGATCGACGACATCAGAATGATGCTGCCGCGCTTTTTCTCCATCATCGGTCGCGCGCATGCGCGGGCGACGCGAAACGTCCCCTTGAGGTTCAACTCGATCACGCGGTCGAATTCCTCGTCGCTGTAGTCGAGCAAGCGCTTGCGCATATTCATCGCCGGCGTGGTGAGCAACACGTCGAGCCGGCCATGATCGCGCACCACCGCGCCGACCATGGCGTCGACCGCGGCGGTGTTGCGCACATCGATTTGAACCGACGTCGCCTTTCCGCCCGCACTTGAGATGCGCTCGGCGACCCCCTTCGCGTCCTCAGGGGCGATGTCGGCGACAACGACGTGCGCGCCCTGCGCTGCCATGCCCTCCGCACCTGCCTGCCCGATGCCCGAGCCGCCACCGACGACCAGCGCGACGCGGCCCGAGAGATCGAACAGTCTCCGATAATCGAATGACTTTGCCGGATTCATCGGTCAGCTCCTCGTGCCACTCGACACGTTACCTCCGCAGACACCCGCAGTCCAGTCATGGTCTAATGTCGCGGCGGACGCCGTCGTTCTCTGGAAACCAATGGCCACTTCCCCGGAATCTCCTGTCAAAACCGATGACGTTTCGATCGTCACGCCGGCACCCACGGTTTCGCACGCGTCGATCCTGGTGCGCAGCAACGCGATTGTCGTCCTCGCGCTCATCGCCCTCGTCGTATTTCTGCATTGGGCGCAAGCCGTTCTCATCCCCATTACCTTGTCCGTTTTTTTGAGCTACGCGTTGACGCCGATCGTCGATTGGCTGCGAAAAAAGGCAAAGCTGCCCAAAGCGGTGGGTGCGGCCGCGACGCTGGCCGTCATTTTAGGTGCCGTTGGCTGGGGTCTCAATTCGCTGCAGCCCGAGGCGCTTGACGTTCTGGATATCGTGCCGCGTGCCACCGAAAAGTTCAGCGTCGCGATTCGGGGCAACCCACGCGCGCCGGCTGGTGCGGTCGAGAAGATGAAAAAAGCGGCAACCGAAATCGAAAAGGTCGCCAACACCGCCACGACCACTACCACATTCACCACGACCACCTCGACAAGCACCACAGCCCCATCAGCACGGCCCACGCCCGATACGCCGGCCTTCAGGGCGCGCGATTACCTGCTGATGGGCACCGCCAGTTTGATTGCCGGCCTGGGTCAGCTCGTGGTCGTGAGCGCGCTGGTGTATTTT
>JBDTQZ010000577.1:0-2509 GCA_039931935.1 Burkholderiaceae bacterium
CGTTTCAATCTACTATTTGGTCGCGCAGAAGAGAATCGACAGCAGCCGGCGCAAGCGTTCGAACAGGCTGTCCCTGATTCGCTGCGGGTTGTTGGTGACCGCGATCGCGTACTCGACCACCAGTTTGTCGACTTCGCTCAGCTCGGGATGCCCGGCGTAGTCGAGAATGCTGTCGGCGCCGGCCGACGACAGCCCTTCGACCAGCAGCAACGGCTTGTGATGGCCGACGCAATAGTGACACTCGTTGATCTTGGAAACAGCGACGATCGCGAGCTCGATGTAGCGGTATGGAACATTTTTCTGCGCGCGCAATTCGAGCAGCATCCCCATCACAAGCTGCAAAGCGGACGGCACGTGCGCGAATACCGCTACCTGGTCCTTAAAAGGTCCGTAGCCGCTGGCAAAGCGCTCGTAGATTTCGCCTGTTTCCGGGCTCAGGGCTTCGGGTCCAACGTTCGCCACTCGTGCCAAGACTGTCTCCTCTCTTACCGCGGCGACATCTTCTCACGCCCGCGGCGCGTGGCCAGGGGGTCAAGCGGCAGAACGAGCGAAAGCCATACCATCAGGTTGAGCGTCTGCACTTTGGGGAAACGTTTCAGCAACACGTTGCCCACATCCAGCTCAGAGGCGAAACCCCACAGCACCGCGACCGTCACAGCGAGCGCGATGTGCAGAGGACTCATCGCGCGCGGAAGCTTCAGCGTTCTAAGAGGGTCGCATCAGCTGCCGCAGAATCAGTGGATCAACCAATCTCCCGATCAGTGATCGACCGTAGCCATCGCCGGGTGTCTTACCAGCGGTTGAGCCTCAGGCGACGGCTTGGCCTCGCGTTGCTCGAGCGCTTCGAGAATCTTGCGCACCGTCAGAATCGAGCGATCCGAGCGCAGATGCACTTCGGCGTAGCCGTCTTCGTCGAAGTTGAACATCTTTTGCTGGCGCTCGAGCGCCCAGCGGTCCTGATCGACTACGGCCGGAAACATCTCCTTGATGCGCTCGATCGAAGGCTTGGCAGGGTCGAGGCTCGGCTGTCCTTGGCGCACCGTCACCGTCCAGCGCCACAGATGATGGGTCTCATCGATCGGCGTGTGCGAGTGGTGCAGGATGTAACCGCGCTCCTCGTCGGTGCCGAGCTTGCCCGGCGGCGCACAGCGCAATTGCACGCGGGTAATTCCGGGACTGACCATGCAATGGGTGTGTTCGCGATCGACGACTTCGTAGCCGAACCATTCCTGCAGGAACGGCGGATGCCGGTAGTTCTGCACCTTGCGAATGGTTTTCATCGACGGGTTGCCGTCGACTTCCTGCTCGATGAACTCGATCGGAATCTTGCTGTTGGCGAGATCGCCGATGTTGCCGTCGTGCAGCGGATAGAAATGCGTGATGTCGAGCAGGTTCTCGATCAGCAAACGATAGTTGGCCGGAACGTGGATCGGCTCGCACGTGTAGCTCTCAAAACGCACATCGACGAACTCGGGCGTGCGCGGCGGCTGAGGGTTGCCGATCCGGTCCGGATCGCCGGCCCACAGCCATACCACACCGTCCTGCTCGATTACCGGAAACGGCCGCAATTTGGCGCGCGAGGGGATCGGCAAATCCATCTGCGATGGAATCGCAACGCATTTCCCGGTCGTGTCGTACGTGAACCCGTGGTACGCGCATTCGAGCGTGCCGTTGGCGAGAATCTTCCCGCACGAAAGCGGCATGCGCTTGTGCACGCATCGATCGTCGAAGGCGACGACTTTGCCGTCGGTGCCGCGCCAGATCACCACCGGCTTCTTGGCGATCACCATGCCGTGCAATTCGTCGGTCTTGAATTCGCCTGCCATGCCGGCGACGTACCAGGCGTTGCGAACAAAGCTGTTGGCTATCATTTGCGCCCTCTTCGTTGGGTGCGCGGTCGCGTTCTTTCGACCGGCCGCATGTGCGTGCAACTATATACGGCAGCCACCTGAGCCGCGCTCGATTTTGCTTATGCGCCGCATCACGATACGTAATGACGGACGAAGGCAACGCACGCTTAGACTGCGCACGTTTTCATCCTCTGAACGTGCGATGAGCGCACCCGCTGCAGGCCCGCTGACGGGCTTCAAGATTCTCGAATTCGGACAGATCGCCGCGGGACCGTTTGCCGGATCGCTGCTTGCCGATCTTGGCGCCGATGTAGTCAAGGTCGAAAACCCCGACGGCGGCGACGGTCTGCGCGCGTGGTCGCCGATCATCGAAGGTCCGACCGGCGAACGCTTCAGCGGCAACTTCGCGTCGGTCAATCGCAACAAACGCAGCATCAGTATCGATTTGAAAAACGCGGACGAGCTGGCGCAGTTGCGCGAGCTGTGCGCGGTGACCGATGCCATCCTCGAGAATTTCCGCCCGGGCGTGTTGACGCGGCTCGGGCTCGGGTACGAGACGTTGCGCGAGCAATCGCCGTGGCTGATCTATTGCTCGCTGAGCGGCTTTGGCCAAACCGGCCCTTACGCCGGGAAAGGCGCCTTCGATGTAGTCGTGCAGG
>JBDTQZ010000578.1:0-2501 GCA_039931935.1 Burkholderiaceae bacterium
CGGGCTGCGGCAAGACGACATTGCTGCGTGCAATCGCGGGCTTCGTCAGCGTGGAAGACGGCACGATTGAAATTGCGGGTGCGGTGGTGTCCGGACCGCACTTCACGGCCGCCACCGAAAAACGTGGCATCGGGCTGGTGTTCCAGGATTACGCCTTGTTCCCGCATCTTCGGGTGCAAGACAACATCGGGTTTGGCTTGCGGCCACTCGGGCCCGCCGAGCGCGCTTCACGCGTACGCGAAATGATCGATCTGGTCGGTCTTGCTGCGCATGCCGACCGTTATCCGCACGAACTCTCCGGCGGTCAGCAACAGCGCGTCGCGCTGGCGCGCGCGCTTGCACCGCGGCCGGCGCTGCTGTTGATGGACGAGCCGTTTTCGAGTCTCGACGTCGATTTGCGTGCACGGCTGGGCGCCGAGGTGCGCCAGATACTGAAAGCGAGCGGCACCACCGCGATGCTTGTGACGCACGATCAGCAGGAGGCGTTTGCGATGGCCGACAAGGTCGGCGTGATGCACGCCGGCCGCATTGAGCAATGGGATCGGCCGTACGAGCTGTATCACCGACCGGCGACACGTTACGTCGCGGACTTTATCGGCGAAGGCGTTTTCTTACCGGCCAAAGTGCTGACGTCGATGAACGTCGAGATCGAGCTTGGTGAGCTGCGCGGCAAGTGGCCGCTCAACACGATGCCGTCCGAGGCAGCGTTGAACGGCGACTCCTATGTGGATGTGCTGCTGCGTCCCGACGACATCGTGCATGACGATGCCAGTTCGCTGCAGGCCGAAGTGGTTCGCAAGACATTTCGCGGCGGCGATTTTGTGTACACGCTGCGGCTCAACAGCGGGCGTGAAGTACTGGCGCTCGTACCGAGCCACCATGATCATGCGATCGGCGAGAAAATCGGTATTCGGCTCGACGCCGAGCACGTGATTACATTCCCCGCAGCGGGTTCCGCGACACTTCCATTAAAGTGACGGCACTGACGAGGAATGCATGTATCTGCCCAGCCATTTCACTGAAGCGCGCGTCGACGTGTTGCACGAATTCATTCGCGCGCATCCGTTTGGCGCGCTGGTGACGATGACCTCGGGTGGACTCGAGGCCAACCATGTTCCGTTCGAAATCGATCCGGAGCCTGCGCCGTTCGGAACGCTGCGGGGACATCTTGCCCGCGCCAATAGCGCCTGGCAGGATTTCTCGCCACAGGTAGACGCACTCGTCATCTTTCAAGGCCCGCATACGTACATTTCACCTTCGTGGTACGCAACCAAGAAAGAGCACGGCAAGGTGGTGCCGACGTGGAATTACGCGGTGGTGCATGGCCGCGGGTCGTTGCGAGTGATCGACGACCGTGCGTGGGTGCGCCGATTTGTTGAGCAGCTGACAAATCGCTACGAAGCTCCTCGTAGCGACCCGTGGAAAGTCACCGACGCTCCCGCGGACTTCATCGACACCATGACGAGCGCGATCGTCGGCATTGAAGTGCCGATTGCGCAACTCACTGGGAAATGGAAAGTGAGTCAGAACCGGCCGGAAAAAGACCGTATAGGCGTGGTCGAGGGCCTGATGCAGGACCGGAGCGACGACGCCGCGGCCATAGCGCAACTTGTGCAGCAAACGGGCGATTGAGACAACCGCCCTCTGATAACAGCGAAGCCCATCAGCTGCCGAACGTCTGCTCGGGTCGTTTACCCGCGGATGCAACCGCGATCGCCACTGGGGTTACTCCTCGCGATCCTCTGCGGCTTCGGCACCGATGCCCAACTCGTCGACCAGTTCCTCTTTTCGCTGCGCCATTTGCGGGCCAAGCGCTCCCGTGTCGAGCTTCGCTTTCTTCAGCTTGGGAAACATTTCGTCTTCTTCTTCCTCAACGTGGTGCTCGATCAACTCGCCCAGCACCTTGATCTTCGCGTCGTAGAGATCGTCGTCCGGCGACATATCCGACAGTTGCGCAATAAGATCTTTGGCACTCGCGTGCTCGACCACCGCCTCGTCGATGAGTTCTTCGTCGTCTAGGACGTCGCGTGCCGCAGGATAGAAAATTTCTTCCTCTACCTGCGCGTGAACTGTGAGCTCGGCGCAGATTGTCGCCGCCAGCGCCTCCTTCTCGTTGTAGCTTCCCTCGTCTTCAACGAGCTTCTCATACTGCTTGAACAGCTTCTCGACGTGGCGATGGTCCGCTACAAGCATCTCGATCGCGTCCATCCTTGCGCTGGCAGTTACCGTCTTCGATGATTGGCTGGGCATGGTGCTCCTCGGGGTCGGTGGAAAAGTGTCGTTACCCACCGGCAATGCGTATGCCCGCCAGCGGATAGCCGCTTTTCATCGGCAAAAAAATGAATCGCCCGCAGCGCATATATTGGCGATTTCAGCGCCCGGAATTTGTCAATGATGGGGTTTCGTTAACACGGCTAAACACAATGCACCCCACCCCAACCTGGGCGGTCTACCGCGATGCCAAGACCGGTCAGCTAATGCGCAAATATCTCTCGAGCAGC